>DJEH01000043.1 GCA_002431845.1 Prevotellaceae bacterium UBA5903
TACTTATATAAATAATTTTGAACACCTACTTATAACTACTAAAGAATTATAATACTCATGAACAGAATAAAAGAACTCTTTCAAAATAAAAAGTCAAACATACTTTCTGTATATTTCTGTGCAGGCTACCCAACCCTTGATGGCACTGTTTCAACGCTCAAGGCACTGCAACAAGGAGGAGTAGATATGGTAGAAATTGGCATACCCTTTAGCGACCCATTAGCCGATGGGCCAACCATACAAGCAGCAGCTTCAAAGGCACTTAAAAATGGTATGTCGCTACACAAACTCTTTGACCAACTCAAGGATATTCGCCAATCAATCCATGTGCCACTCATCCTAATGGGTTACCTCAATCCAATCCTTCATTATGGCTACGAAGCTTTTTGCAGCAAATGCAAGGAAGTGGGTATCGATGGGCTTATCATACCCGATCTACCTTTCGACCAGTTTGAAAAGGAATACTTAAACACCACACGTGAGTATGGCATAGAAATGGTTTTTCTCGTAACACCCGAAACCTCCGAAGAGCGCATACGCACCATTGATGCCAACACCAATGGCTTTATCTATGCCGTTAGTTCGGCATCCGTTACTGGAGCACAATCATCATTCAACGATGCTAAACAAGCTTACTTTAAACGCCTTGAAAGCATGCACCTCAACAATCCGCAATTGGTAGGTTTTGGCATTTCAAACCTTGCCACCCGACAAGCTGCAGAGGCTCATACCGCAGGCGTTATTGTTGGCTCTAAATTTGTGTCTTTGCTCTCAAACGCTGCCACTCCCGCCGAGGCAGTTAAGCAACTCATGCAAGCTCTCAACGAATAAAAAGCAACGCACAAAACAGCATTTAGGTTGCTATAGTTTATATTCTACCTTTTTTTGAAAAACAACAAAAGCCTTTAAATCCCCTTATTTTAGGGAGCTTTTGACAGTTAAGCACATATTCTCTTGGCGTATCACGGCCGTGATACGCTCGTATCATGGGCGTGATACGAGCGTATCGTGGGCGTGATACGCTCGTATCACGGCCGTGATACGCTAACATAAAAGCGTTATAGTGATAAAAGGATGCATATTATACATCAAAAAAACGCATACCATACATCAAAACAACGTATGATATGCGCACAAAATACTAACTATGAACTATATCTCATATAGCCCTCTCCTTTTATCGTTTCTTTGGCTTTACATCTAATCGGTACACAATGTGCAATGTTGCATACGATGGTATCGTGTTATACCATGTCTCCGTACGACCTTGGGCATTTACCGTACGGCGCACAGTTGATATTTGATGCAAAAGGTCAAATCCATTAGCCTTGGCAACCCATTGTTTTCTTTTGCCAAAGGCCTTCGACAACGAAGCATTCCAAACCCAATTAGTTGTGTTCATGCTGGCATCATTGTAGCCTCGACGACAATATACCATCAAGTCTGTGTCAAAATCTATGCCCCAAACGAGTGGCGAACTAAATGAAATGCCATAGTTGAAATCGGTGTAAGAAAACTTGTCGAACGTATGTTGTTCGCTGCACATCTGTGTCCAATAAACCTCGGCAATGCCTCTTATTGTAGCTTTCTTTACACGATACGAAATACGCAATTCGTGCATTTGCGTCAAGCTATTTACAGATAGTATGCTTTGCATATCAGCATTTGTTCCCTCTGTTGCATATTCATTGCTATGACGATAAGCACCTTGAAAATGGTAGTCCCAACGCAAGCCCTTGGGCAAATCTGCAAGGGCTATTCCCAAGAATACATTTGAAAACCAATTGCCATTTATATTTTGAGGCTTATAAATCGTAACGCCCGTAGCACTATCGTAAGTACGTGCACGGCTTACGGCATTATCCGTCTTCTGATAGCTAATACTAGCTGCGTAGCTACGCCAAGTTGGGCGGCCTGTCTGACGTTCAAATCTCAACGTTGAACGATACGAACGCTCTGGCTTTAGCAGACTATTGCCATAATATTTTATCAATGGGTCTGTCTCGTCACGCACATCGAGCAAATAGTTTAAGTTGGGCAGCGTATTGACTATATTACCACTCAATTGCAAGCGCTTTCCTTCTCCATCAATCACATTGCCCAATGCGAGCGTAAGGGATGGATTATAAACAAAGTCGTTTTTTGCATAGCCCTTAGCCTCAGCGTTACGGTAATCATTGATGCGTCTACGCATGACAGACATAGCCGAATTAAAATCTACAGAAAAGCTATTCCATGAAAATCTCAACCTTGGAGTAATGTTGTTGCTACGCTCTAAGCGAGTTGTATGATAGCTATTCTTTTGGTCGAGCACCCACTCGATAGCGTCACTGGCTGAGGGGGTGAGCAACGTGTTATTATATAGCAAGTCTTGATGACCTGAATGAAATTCTTGTGAATAATCATAAGCCAAATTGAATAACAATTTCACCTTTTGACTTTTAATCAAGCTTGGCGAAAAATAATTAAGCCCCAACTTATAACTATAATCAAACGTTGGTCGATTGGCTGTTTTATTCTCCTTAAAATTTTCACTCTCACGCTCTTTATATCTTACAGCATCTTCCCAAACGCTTTCTGAAGTTGTCTTGTTGTAAGCGAAATTGCAATCATAATTCACATAACCTCCTTTCATTCCCATGTTTAGTCCTCTTAAATCGCTTAAACCAACACGGGTTCCCCATTGACTAACACGCTGATAATTATAGCGTGTACGAGCATAAAGCGTATCTATTGCAGACGTAATCACCGGTTGCATTTGCGTTGATGCATCTATGCCTCTTTCCTTGTTGTGAGTGTAATAAGCACTTGGGGTTAAGGTCATGCCAATAAAGCTACAACGCGCATACAATTCTGAGTTCCAACGCAAATCCAACATAGTTTGCTTGTTTTCAGACATTGCCTGTGAGTAGATATTTCCGTCATTATAGAAATTTTCTATATTGTTTGTTGTTTTATTCAAAGTTTCTTGGCGTTGCGCTTGCAAGGACGTGCTAAACCTCATATCCTTGCCTTTAGGATTAAGAGAAAAATTAATGCCACCCATGTATATTTTCTTTTCACCCGTAGATGGATCAACTTTTCTCCACTCACCACTTCCGCTTGGATTGGATGATGCATTTAGATTATTAGCATTGGCATAGAAGGCAAGCGATGAGTGATTGGTATAGCGCATAGCAAACAAGCGAGCGAGCCATTTGGTGTCCCAACCACCTTGCAAATTGCTACCACCAGCCACTTCATAATTAGAAATCCAACCTTGGGCATATTCGCGCTTTAGCTGTACATCCATTGTCAAAGGATCGTTTTCCTTTTCAGCAAAACTGCGCATATCTCGATCCTTACCATACGGATTATCATGGAACACACGTATTTTGTTTACTGTATAGGCAGGAAGGTTGCTCAAAGCGATCTTTGGGTCTCCACTAAAAAAATCACGCCCATTAATCGTAAGGTTTTTTACCAATTTTCCATTTACCTTAATTTGCCCATTATCATCCAAAGTTGCACCAGGCAAAGCACGTATCAAGTTATCGAGCATAGAGCCTTGCGACATTCTGAATGCTGCAGCATTGTATTCTATGGTATCACCTTTCATCACAAACTGAATGCGTGAAGCCTTTACCGTTGCTTCTCCCAAATCATATTTGAGTTCTTCAAACAAACGTATTGGATCATTCACACTAAATCCTTGTGGAAACTTGCCATACCATGTTTTCTTTACTTTGTTACTAACCCATACTGTATTATATCCTTTCGCCTCAATCTTGAACAAATAGGTGTTACGCAAGGGGAGCATACAACCACCATAGCAACGAAACGTTTCGTCAGTCTGCTCTCTACCTCTTAAGTATATTTTAGGCACAGAATCTAATAGCATTGTTGCGCTATCCGCCTCGTATACAGAAATATGTGCTTGGGTAATATCTTTTTCAAAAAAACCATCTACTACTTGCAAACTCCACAATTTAATGCTATCATTACTTGCCTGCTGAGCGTATAAAGGAATAGTGAGGAGAAACAATAAAACGAGTGTTAATCTTTTCATGGTTATTTGCATTTTAAGGTGAGTCATATAAGGTAAGGTTAAAAAATAAATTAAGCAGGTAGCCAAAATTAGTTTTTATTTGAAGTACTCTATCAAAATGCTACTGTGCCTCCGATAGAGTGCTTCAAATAAAAACTAAGATAATGAAGATGGAATTTTAAATCAGTCTCCCTCAGCGAAGAAGTAATGGTACTCAACGCAATGTGGTTTGCTGCATAGTTCTGCACATTGTGCCGAACATGTCTGACCAGAAGCAAGATGCAGATACTGCTCTGCACTTGTTCCATCGTTGTAAATAAACTTGCATGAGCAATTCCTATAATATGCCAAACCGCCAGTGATTTCCTTCATCTCATCTATAGTGAGAGGTTGTCCTTTCAAGGGACTTTTGGGAATTCTTAATCTTTTCATAACACTAAAATTAAGTTATTAACTAAAATGATAAAATCTTCGTATTATTGTACAAATTATAGAAGCAAATATATATATTTTTTCCTTACATTGCAAATTATCTTTATAAAAGAATATCTTTCAATGAACATCTAATACTTTACTGAAATTATCAATACTTAATATGGAAAGTAGGCAATAAGTACTCTATGAGTCTTTTGTCCTTAATAATTATGTCGGCTTCAGCATTTAAAATGAGCATAGAATATTGTGTAATATCAATGGTAGGAAAAACAACTTCTATAATATAGCGTCCATTCTCATCAGGATAAGTAGCCTTACTTTTTATTTTTCCTTTTATTTTATTATAATCACTATTAATAATCACACGTTGTCCTTTAGCAATTTTACCGGCCTCATCTGCACTTGCATATATCACACCCGATGAACAATAGGCATGAAGTGGAGCAATAACAAATAACGATGCATCTTTAGGTAGCATATTACCCACGGTGCATTCCGAAACATAATTCACAAATCCCTTTGCAGGGGATAATAGTGTGCTATCACAATCTGAAAATCTAATAATGGCCAATGGCTGTCCACTCCTTACGGTATCACCATTTCTAACCATAACCTGCTGCAATATACATGGCTGAGAAATTAGTATTTGCATAGCAGGTGGAGTAGGAAGAAGTTTTACATGTGCTTTTACTTTTTCTGGATAACGAAAAAAATAACTTGCAACCACAAGCATTGCCATAATGATTGCTATAAGCGATATGCCCCAACGCATTATCCAATGCGGAACACCTCCCATCACTTCTTGCACCTCTTCACTACGTAAATTGCAATCATCTAATTGCTGCTTTTTGTTCTCGCTCATTGTCCCAATTCTAATTGATTTTTTATCAATGTATAGTAAGCGCCTTCTTTGGCTATTAGCTCTTGATGCGTACCTTGTTCTATCACCTTGCCTTTATCAAGAACTACAATATTATCAGCATCGCATACCGTACTCAAACGATGTGCCACTATCACAACCGTTCTGCCTTTGTAAAACTCATGCAAGTTCTCCATAATAACACGCTCATTGTTGGCATCCAATGAATTGGTAGCCTCATCAAAAAAGATAAATTCAGGGTTTTTATAAACCGCACGAGCTATCAATATTCGTTGCCGTTGCCCCGCACTCACACCATTACCTTCCATACCAATCTTTGTGTTATAGCCTAATGGCAAAGACTCTATAAAACTTTCTGCATTGGCCACATGTGCTGCTTCTCTTAAACGATGAACGTCTACCCTATCAGCACTTACGGCTATATTTTTGGCTATGCTATCTGAAAAGATGAAGCTCTCTTGCATCACAGACCCCGTTTTACTACGCCACAAATGTGGATTTATCATACAAAGAGGAGTACTCCCTAACTTTATTTGCCCCTTATTAGGTTCATAAAAGCCTTGCAACAATTTGATTAACGTGGTTTTGCCACTCCCGCTTGCTCCTACTATTGCCGTTACTTTATGGGCTGGTATGGTTAAATTCACACCATCTAATGCATAATCTCTATCTGCCCCACTATAACTAAACGAAACATTGTCTATATGGATATCTGCACATTCGGGCAAATAGGATAGCTTACATTCAATATCCGCTTCTTCATCTTTTTTTTCGTGCACTTCGTTCAAGCGCTCAAGACTTATCTGTGCATCTTGAAAAGATTGTGCAAAACCAATAAATTCGCTTATTGGTGCTGAAACCTGCCCTATAATATAGGTAAGCGACATCATCATGCCCAATGTCATATTACCATCTACAACCGATTTGGCAGCAATGAAAGAAATAATAATGCTTGTAGTTTGCGTAAAAAATACTGAGCCGACTTGTTGTATTTGCCCCAATGTCAAACCCTTCACACTTATCTTAAAAAGTTTGACTTGTATATGTTCCCATTCCCAACGTTTTTGGCGTTCGCAATTGTTCAACTTTATTTCTTGCATGCCTTGTATGAGTTGAATAAGTTTGCTCTGTTCGCCAGCTGCTTGATTGAATCTGCGAATATCCAATTCACGACGAAACTTCATGAAAGAGAGTATCCACAATACGTAGAGAGAGTTTCCCAATAGGAATATCCCCAATATCAGCCCATTGTAATAAGCTAATATCGCTGCAAATACAAAGAAGTTTGCGACAGAAAAGATAATATTAATGGCATTACCCATCAAAAACGACTTGATACGCCCATGATCACCAATGCGTTGCATGATGTCGCCCGTCATCTTCGTATCGAAATAATGGAGCGGAAGCTTCATCAATTTCATCAAGAAATCAGATATAAGAGCTATATCTATTCGCGAATTGATATGTAGAATAATCCAACTACGAATAAAGCCAACTATCAATTGAGCAACAAATAGTGCTAATTGTGCTATAAGTATAAGCGTGATAAACCCAAGGTTGCGATCTTTTATACCTACATCAACCAAGGCTTGCGTTAAAAAAGGAAATGCCATTTGGAGTAAACTACCTAATGCCATCCCTATGATTAATTGCGCAAACTGACTTTTATATGGAAAGAGATAACGCATGAAATAAGCCAAATTTCTCTTCGTGGTTTTCTCTGGTTCTCCCTCCATATCTTTAAAGTCAGGTCCTGGCTCAAGTAGCAAAGCTATGCCTTTATCCTCTCCTTGTTCTTTAGTAGAGTACCAACATTTTTCAAACGAAGTTTGATTGTATTTCAACAAGCTACTGGCGGGGTCGGCTATATAAAAAACATAGTCGCCCCTCCAGTTCTTTTTAACTTTATAGCATACCACAAAGTGATTTTGATTCCAATGCAAAATACAAGGTAACTGCACCTCTTCGGCAAGTTGTTTTAATGATATTCTAACGCCAATAGTGCGCATACCAATGTATTCTGCTGCATCGCTAATGCCCAACATTGATACTCCCTCACGCGTAATAAAAGACCTCTCGCGCAATGTCTGCAATGTATAATGACGACCATAATATTTGGCAATCATGCGCAAACAGGTAGGGCCACAATCCATTGCATCAAATTGGGCATAGTGTGGGAATTTTCTCATCATCAAATGTTTTGTTATACTATTTTTTCTTTGGCTTTATATCCAATCTATATACAATGTGTAACGTTGCATACGATGGTATGGTGCTATACCATGTCTCTGTACGACCTTGGGCATTTACCGTGCGACGCACTGTTGATATTTGGTGCAAGAGGTCAAAGCCATTTGCCTTGATGACCCATTGCTTGCGCTTGCCCAATGCTTTTGAGAGTGAAGCGTTCCAGACCCAATTGGTAGTGTTCATAGATGCGTCATTATAACCACGACGGCAATACACCATCAAGTCGGTATCAAAATCTATACCCCAAACGAGTGGCGAACTAAATGAGATGCCATAGTTGAAATCAGTATAAGAAAATTTGTCGAACGTATGTTGTTCGCTACGCATCTGTACCCAATTAACATCAGCCTTTCCTGCTATCGTTACATCCTTTATGCGATACGAAACACGCAATTCATGTTCCTGGCTCAAACTATTCACAGACAATATGCGTTGAGCATCATCAATTGTCCCTTCTGTAGCATACTCATTGCTATGATTATACATACCTGTAAAATGATAATCCCATCGTAAACCTTTAGGTAAATCGGCCAATTGAACTCCTAAGAAAATGCTTGAGCCCCAAATTCCATTGATATTTTGAGGCTTGTATATAGTTGCACCTGTTGCACGATCATATATTCGCGAACGACTTATACTATTGTCTATTTTCCGATAACTTATGCTTGCTGTATAATAGCGCCAAGCAGGTTTATTGGTTTGATAATCATATTTTAATGTAGAACGATACGTACGTTCAGGCTTAAGCATACTATTTCCATAATATTTCACCAAAGGATCTGTTTCATCGCGCACATCAAGTAAGTAGTTCAAATTGGGAAGAACATTACGAATGTTTCCATCTAATGAAATTTTCTGTCCTTCTCCATTCCATATACTGCCCCAAGACAAAGATAAAGATGGATTATAGACAAAATCGCTATGAACATAACCTTTGGCCTCAGCATTACGATAATCATTGATACGTCTACGCTGTGCCAACATTACAGAATTAAAGTTGATGGAAACTTTATTCCATGTGAAACCTAACTTGGGAATTATAGTATTATTGCGTTCCATACGCGTTGTATGATAACTATTTTTCTGATCAAGTAGCCACTCTATTTCGTCATTAGCTGATGGCGTAAGCATACTATTATTATACTGTAGATCTTGATGTCCCGAATTGAAATTCTGCGAATAATCGTATCCCACACTTAAATATAAGTGGGCATTTTTGCTTTTTATAAAATCTGGCAAATAATATACAAATGTTAAATTATAGTTATAATCAAATGTAGGTCTATTAGTTCTTTTGTTTTCATGAAAATCATCCGCTACATGTTGCCTATAGTTTGCTGAATCAGTCCAAAAACGTTTTTCTTTTGTTTTATTATATTTAAAACTAAAGTTATAACTGACTCGACCGCCATTTTCGCCTAAATTCAATCCAAAAGGTTCTCCTAAAAATATATTTGCACCCCATTTGTCTACACGTTGATGGTTATAACGAGAACGAGCATAAAGTGTATCAATAGAAGTAGAAGTAAAGCCTCGCATCTGCACTGAAGCATCCAAGCCCTTTTCTTTATTATGCATGTAGTAGGCTTTCGGAGATATTTGAACATTGAATACACTATTATTTAAGACCAAATCCGAACTCCAATTTAAATTTGTAGAAGTTTGCTTATTGTTTGATATAGAATGCGAAAATACGTTGCCTTCGCTATAAAAACTCTCAGAGTTACTTGTAACTCTATTTAATGCTTCCTGCCGTTGCGCTTGCACTGACGAATAGAATCTTACTTTTCTGCTCTTAGGTTCAAGCGACAAATCAATACCTCCCATATAAGTTTTCTTTTCACCAGCAGAAGGATCTGTTTTGCGCCATTCTCCCTTGCTACCTGGATTAGACGACTCGTTCAGATTATTGGCATTGGCATAAAAGGCTATTGATGAATGGTTGGTATATCGCATAGCAAACATTCGAGCAAGCCATTTGGTATCCCAACCACCATGCAAGTTACTTCCGCCCGCTACCTCGTAGTTTGATATCCAACCTTGAGCATACTCACGTTTTAGTTGCACATCCATCGTTAAAGGATCGTTTTCCTTTTCAACGGCACTTCGGTTATCTTCACCCTTCTTAAACTTGTCACCATTATCGTGAAACACCCGTATTTTGTTTACAGTATATGCAGGCAAATTGCTCAATGCAATCTTAGGGTCGCCACTAAAAAAGTTACGACCATTAACAGTAAGGTTTTGTACAAGTTTACCATTTACCTTAATCTGCCCATTATCATCCAATGTTGCACCAGGCAAAGCACGTACCAAATTGTCAAGCATAGAACCTTGTGACATTCTGAAGGCAGCTGCATTATATTCAATGGTGTCACCTTTCATCACAAACTGTATGCGTGAGGCTTTCACTGTGGCTTCTCCTAAATCATAATTCATTTCTTCATACAAACGAACTTGCTTATCTAAAGAAAAATATTTTGGATATTTACCATACCATGTTTTCTTAACCTTTTGGCTTACCCATATTGTGTTGTACCCTTTTGCTTCTATTTTGAAAAGATATTCATTGCGTAGAGGGAGTTTACAATTTCCATACATACGAATATTTTCGTCTGTTTTCTCTTTATTCCACCAATAAATCTTGGACACGCTATCGCATATAATGGTTGTGCTATCTTTTTCATATATAGTAATATGCGCATTGGGTATAACCTTTTCATAAAATCCATCAACTACATCGACACTCCATAAACAAATACTATCATTAGATGCATTTTGTGCGAAAGTTGCATAGAGTGGAAATAAGAGAAAAAACAATAAAATGAATAGACGTTTCATGATATAAAATTTTTAGTTAATTTTTGAAATATAAAGCATTGTGTGCGAACAAGAACACACAATGCCTTTTTGACTCACTTTCTTAACTGTATTTAATCAATATAGTCAACAAAGAAGTATGCAGACATTAGCCAAGACACTATTTTTCTTAACTCGTTGGTCGAATTATTTATGACTATATAGGCGGGCTGAATCATCGCGCAAGACGAATGCAATCAAGATTGCTTAAATTGCTGAGCCGAAGCCGATGATGTCAATAAAAGCCTAATTCGTCCATAGCTCTGGGTGAATGTAGCATAGTCGTTGCACCTTATAAAGACAAAAGCGTTAAAAACCAAATCAGTAACGCTTTTTCTCTTTCAGAGCGCGAACGCTTTGGAATACTGATACCCAGGGCGTTGCCCTGGACTTTCAGCCCGTTAATTATGTCTACGAGTTGCCTTTAACTTTTCGTACCATCAGAATAATGATATTCGTAAGCTATACAACTAGAAGTGTGCCGGCACAAAGAAGCGCATTGAACTGAACATACAGTTCCTTCATAAAGCATCACTTCTTGTTGCTTCGATGTACCATTTTCATATTTTATAACACACGAGCAAGCCATATAATAGCCCACCAAACCTCCAGTGATTTCTTTCATCTCAGCAATGGTGAGAGGAGTTCCCTTAAGAGAACTTGTTGGAATTTTTAAACGTTTCATTTTATATCTTTTTTATAAGTTTATACTGGAGAGCATCATGCCCTCTTTATTGCTTCAATCGTTACAACCTCAAATTGATAAATTGTTTGAGGGCTATAGGCCTTATGCATTTCTACATGACGTAAAACATCATTGTTGCTGACACCCAACTTGTATGAACTGACTTTACTGAACCCATTACGCAGCAATAGTTCTTGTATGGTTGCAAATCCATACAGCATGATATTTGACATTCTTCTCAAGAAAATCGTATATGCCATATTCCTTTGAGCCTCATCAGACATTGATAACACAAATTCCTCATTACCGTGGTTACGCAATGTCCAATTAACATATTCAGCGAACATAGTCTCTGGAGCTGATTTATTCAGCATCTTCAACATGTTATCTGAAGTGAAAAACGTTAAACGGAACGTGCCATTAGGCTTCAAAATACGATGTATTTCTTGGAACATTCCATTGAGTTTTTTAATTGGATACTCCTCTATTAAATGTTCCGCAGACACAACATCCATACATGAATCTGGCATCGGAAACCGTTGCATAACATCTAAAAATGTAGCACCATAAGTTGGTTGTAAGTCCGTATTCAGCCACCCATCTATCAAATTGTGTCCACAGCCAATCTGCATTTTGTGCAAGCCATCATGTTTTAGGTATTCCGTTATGCTACATGATGCCTTAGCATGAGGTATTGTGTTGCTGAGCATATCTCTTACATAGTCATAATGCTCTAACTTTTGTTTTGCCTCATCAAAATGCCGTAAGATTGTAGCATATTCATTGTTTGAAGAAGTAACATCCGAATAACCAAAGTCTTTTTGTTCTGACATAAACGGAGCTATCACCATCTTCATTGTCAATATAGCAGACAACTTTTCATCAGCCACATCACGCTCACCAAATGGTGCATTCAATATCGTATCGTAAGCACTTTTGTAGATAACAATAAACTGCGTGCACCAAAAATTATCTACCCAATAAATGCCATTTTTCAATGGAACTAAATTACCAAATCCACCGACACCAGCATTCAGCATTTCGGCTTTCATTGCCCCCGCCAACATTACCTGACGCAAGAACAATGTGCTATCGTATGCAGGGCTAAAACAATGATCATCCTCACAAATTATTATGAAATCTTCCTCCGCTGCCTTTGCCATTGCAATAATCTTGCAAATGCTCTTCCATAGTCCTACCGCACCATTTTTATTTTCACATGCCTCAACTATATTTAGTTCAAACTCTTTATGTCCCTCAAACTCATGTTTGATATGAGTTAAACGATCTTTGCGACTTTTCATATTAATCGCAAAAACAGGAATGCTATAACCTGCTACATCCATAGACATAATAGCATCCGCTTCTGTTTGCGATAATCTTCCATAAAATCGTTGAACCTGTTTCAGCTTTCCTAATGAAGATTGGGCTTTCTCAAAAAATCTTGTTACACGTCCTACTTCATTATTAATAGATGTTGCATCTGAATAGCCAAACTCTTTTTGAATGCTGATGTATGGATATATAACAAACTTATTCTTTAGCAAATGCGATAGCATCACGTCTAAGGTATAACCATCCGTAGTCTTTGCAGCCAATATGGTGTCATACGAACGTCTAAAGACTATCGTAAACTGCATTCCATTAAACCAATTTACCCAAAACAGATTGGGAGTGACCTGTATGGGAACCTGCGTAACAGCCATACCCCCAGACAGAATATCCGCCTTCATTGCTTCTGCTTGTTCAATGCTTTGAAGCAAACGATCTTTTGAATACGATTCGGTAAATACATGGTCATCTTCACAAAAGATAAAAAACTCACTATTCTTCTTGCTCTCTTGCTCTACTATTTTGTAGAAAGTCTGCCAAAGCCCCCACGTTGGTTGTTTCGTTTCTAATGCAGAAACTACATGTAGCTCGAACTCACTTCGATCACGGAATTGCTCCATAATCGAAGTCTTTCGCTCTGGTCTTTGCACAAGGTTTGGTGCATATACGGTAATAGGTTGTTTAATCATGATATAACAGGTTATAAGGTAATACTCTTTAATCCTCTATAAAATACTTCAAATTTTCTACTTGATATGGTTGCGCAAGCTTTTTGCCATTGACAAGTATTGTTGGAGTAGCATTAAACTTGGTATATTGGCGCCACATCTCATGCAACTCAAACTCTTCAGTAACTGCTTTTGTATCAGTTGTTAGTTTCATTTCCTTGAAGAATGCTTCTCCACGACCTTTTCCTCGCTCATACCATTCTGTTAGAATTTTCCAAGTCCGCTCTGCTCCAAGAGTTTGATATGCAGCAATGAAATATTTGTTTATAATGCTTAATTTGTCATTGAAAGACGTAAAAACATATTGTATGCAGCAATCGCTATCAACAAGTTCATTCAAGCGTTTATGCATATTTGCACATGGGTTACAATACGGATTGCTAAATATAGTTATTACAAAATCAGCATGCTTCGCACCAAAAACTATATGGGATGCATTGTCTATGAGATAGGTATCCTGTTCCTCCTGTAATGCGTTAAATACCTTTTCTTGAGCTAACAAACTATTGTAATTATACTTCAATTGCAACTCTTTTTTTGTCGCAGATACTGAAGAAATCATGAAATTCAATACGAATAGAATAATTATATAACACCCTAATATAGACAATACGTCCAATGGTATATTGATATAATTTATTGGCCTTTCGTGAGAGTTAACTGATATAAAGCAAGCAACTTGTAGCACAAATACCAATTGAACCATCAAGCACAACATACACCAAGCATGCGCTTTGATTCGCTGATACCAAATGCTCCATGCAACATATCCCAACGAGCAAAAACTCACTATCTCTAAATAACTAATCCATTGAGGATGGAGACATAAGATGCATAAGTTTGTAAAAAAATAAGCAAAACCAACCTCACTCCATCCTATTCCACCAATTGTTTTGGCTGCACTTGTTTCAAGCACATCATTACAACTGCTTTTTTTCCTTATATTGCATATTCGATCAGCAGTATTGCTTTGTATGTGCAACTGCTTCAACAATAATAAATAAGATAAATATACCCCAATGATGTTCAGTAGTATTTGAGGGATACATATATAGCTATCTAATACACCATTACTATATCCACCATATACTAACAAAACTACAACTGAAAACAAAAAGGCATAGCGCATACCTTTTTGCACGTTCTGTAGTTTACGATGTTCTTCATAATTTGGTTCTTGAGATGCTTCATTAGGCGAAGCGAATAAAACCACTCCTGTCCAAATGTGCAAAAACTCGTCCAAAGATTTTGTTACAATCTCACCATACCAATCATACTTTACTTGGGCTTTATTGATTGATGTAACAATAACCAAATCATCAGAAACTTCAGCTATAAAAGGGACCCCACCTTTCATTAACTCATGCTTATCGTCCACCCTTATAGCAAAATTGTCTACCTTATATTTTTTAAGCAAGATTGACAAGCCATACAACGTATGCTTGTACGGGTTTTCTTGATATATTTCCTCTGTATAGTTTGACGTATGAGGAACACTCAAGGCTTCTATAAATCTTGAAAAAATACTTAGAGTTGCAGGCATTAGATATATAGGTTTAGGTTAATGAAAAGACTTATCAATCAAACAAAGTCTGGCATTAGTTGAATAATAGATTATTACACGGCAAATATATTCTATATTTTTAATATACACAACATTTTCACTTTTTTTTTTGGGGGGGGGGATTTTTATTTATGAATACGCTAAATATCAATATATAGTCTTATATTTGCACCAAACATACAAAACGTTTTTACCTTTTTAAAAAATCTAAACCATAAAAATGACAAACGAAAAGGTTATCATTGATATTGGTTTCCATAAAGGAGAATAGGCATGCCATTATCTGTAAGAACCTTTATTTACTAATTTTTACTCTTTAAAAACATGAAAAGACTTAAAATCCCCAAAACCATGCTCAAGGGAACACACTACGCCTATTCTTCCTAAATTTAATCAACATTCTTTTCTTCTAATACCTTGCTAATATGAAAATCGCATTTTCACATAGGCTATACAGTTTTTTAATCCTTCTATTATTACCCTTAAATGTTCTAGCGCAAAAAGATGAAATATACATACATCAAATCAAAGTAGTAGATGGATATACAGAAAAAGTGCTAGAGAAGGCTCATGTTTCTGTAATGGAAGCAGATAGCACGACCTTGTTGGTAGACTCCTTGCAAAGACGATACATGCTTTATGATGATAAATTGACCTGTGTGGGATTTCAAGGATACATACCTCGTAGAGAAAAAATTGTATTACGTGCTCAGTGCAAGGGATACGAAACTCAATACTTGGCATGGACATTGCCTAAGAGCAAATCAGTAACCAAAGTAAAAGCTACGAAAGGCATCTACCTATGGCAAGAACAAGAAAAGAATTTGGGCGAAGCATCTGTTACAGCCTCACGCATTTTGATGGTAATGAAAGGCGACACCATTGAATATAATGCGGCGGCATTTCGCATGCACGAGGGTTCAATGCTCGACAATCTGATACGCGCTCTTCCTGGGGTAAAACTTAATGATAACGGCAGAATTACTGTAAATGGCGAATACGTTAAAAATCTGCTTGTAAATGGACGTGATTTCTTTGATGGAGACCCTAAAATAGCTCTACGCAATTTACCAGCATACACCGTGAACAAAATAAAAATTTATCGCTATTCGGACAAAAGAAAATATCGCAATGACAGCAATCCACTTTCGGAAGAAGAAAAGCAAAAGGACCCATTGGTGATGGACGTAGCCTTGAAACGCGAATATGCACAAGGATGGATAAGCAATTACGAAGCAGGTGGTGGTAGCACACTGAAATCTCCTCTCGATGCTAAATGGTTGGGGCGACTTTTTGCTCTCCGCTACACCAATCACTCTTCCTTGGGCTTTTATGCAGCAGTCAATAATGTTAATGACGATGCATCCCCAGGCAGCAAAGGCGAATGGAGCAAAGCTGAAATATCCGATGGGGAAAGGAAAAACTATATAGCAGGTTTTAACTTCTCTTTAGCCCCTAAAGATACTCCCTTTTACTTCAAAACCTCATTGACTGCCAAGAGAGAGACATCACTTTTTGAAAATAAAAATATCGGGGAGACATTCTATAATAATAGCCATACCTCTTACCAAACGAATAATATAAACAATAGCTATTCGACCAATCTAAAATGGAACGCATATTTTAAAAAAAATTGCCATAGAGGATTCGCACTTCATCAATTAGAAGCAAGCTACGATTACACAAAAAATAAGAGTAGGAATTATAGTATCAATCAACAGACGCAAATGCAAAACGACCTTGATACACTTTACATGCGTAGTCTGTGGGGAAATGTACATGAGGAAAAATGGGCTGCATCTTTAAGCTTATGTAGGTGGTTGCTGACTAACAGAAATCATGACTATAGTTTTAATGCCGACTTTAGTTTTAACAAATATAACAACACCAATAGTCAACAAGACAGACTGCTCTATAGGCAACAAGGAGGTAGCAATCTCATAGAACAAAGAAATTACGGTTTGCCAACATTTAATTATAAGTATTATGCCAATGCATCACATAGCAAGAACATATACAAAAAATCATTTAGATTCTATACCTGTAGCCATTTGGAATATAAACAAGAGTTAAACTCAGGACATCAAGATTTGCATAGAAGCGAAGATGACTGGCTTGCACCATCTGCGACTGAAATCTCATGGATGATAGACGAAGCTAATTCTTACCATACCACACGTATGGAACGCTCTATTGATTTTGAACAAAACCTATCTGTGGCATACAAAAACTTTGGTATAGATTTTTTTGGAGAATACAACGTTTATTTTCGTCGCATCAGAGATTTACGTGCTAACAAAACGCAAGAGAAAAAAACAAGCAATAACTTCATAAACAATCCTACGGTATCCTTAAGTTGGTCTAAAGGAAAACAAAATATCAATTTACGTGGCAGCATAAGAAAAGAACTTCCGGAACTTACCTATTTACTTGATGTGACTGACACAAGCAATCCACTATTCCGAAACGAAGGCAATCCGCTACTAAAACCGACAAACCGATACAGAGTGGAAGCTAACTATCAGTACCAAGAACGAAGCGATTACATGCGCTTTGCCAAGCTCAACTTTTGTTATTCCGAATGGGAAAACAGCGTTAGTTATGCGCGGTTTTACAACCGCACAAATGGTGTAACGACCATGCGTCCAATAAACATAAGCGGTACGTGGCAAACATGGGTTAAAGCTGATTACAGTGGATTAA
>DJEH01000144.1:0-5304 GCA_002431845.1 Prevotellaceae bacterium UBA5903
TTGTGCTTGGATATTGGTTGTACCGTTTTTGAATCTTGTTATCTTAGCTTTTCTATCCTTTTTCTTTTGTGTTGTATAGAATTTGACTTTGGTATCTTTGTTTTTCGTGTAGCATAGGTTTCGTGGTATATTTTTCTTTTTTTTATTGTACATGTGTTTTTTTATGCAATTTTTATTTGGGGGGGTAATATTAATATCATTACCTTTGCAAGGGTAGCATGCTATATGCATGTGTGAATATTTTAAAGAGAAAAAGCAATTTCTCAGATATGTTTAATGTGCGGAATGCTAATATTATCATCAACTCAAAATATTATTAAACTATGAACAAACTCATGCTTTTAATGGCATGCTTTTGGGGAATGTTTTTGCAAGCTTTAGCAGCGATAGAGGTTAGCAATACATTGCCAGACAAGGGTAAGCCTGAACATCTGTACACGATGGTAAGCGGAAATGGTATCTATGCCAATGGGACAACGGGTACCACTAAAACTGAGTCGAAGTATGGCCAGTTTGCGTTTTATGCATCGGGCACATCAGGACAGTATTTGCTGTATAGTTACACAGCAAAGAAATGGATAACTTATACTCAAGGTAGCAGTTATGCCAATCAGAAGAATTTTGTGAAGATGTCTGAAACAAAATCTGAGACGGCAAAGTTTATTGTAAATGAGTACACCTCAAACCTATTTGAACTTCAACCTGTTACAACAAGTGGCAGTGGCGACAAGTATCTTAACTGGAATGGTGGTATCAGTAGCAATCCTTACGACGATGCTAATGTGACACTTGGCCTTTGGCAAGATAATGGTGCAAGGGATGGTGGTAGTCGTTGGGTCTTCTCTGAAGTGTTGCCACCAGTAGAGGGAGCAACTCCTCAGTTGCCAGCTAACTTAAGCCAGATACAAGCTAAGTATGGAACCGCTACTTATGACGTGGCTGTTCTTTATCCCAAACAGCAAGACGTTGTAGGTAAAGCACAAGTGGCACAGGAGGAAGATGGCAAAGTAATCACTTTGTACAACAATGTATTAGCAGCCTCTTTTGTAAAAGACCGTACTTATTTGTGGTTTGGTGGCTCTAAGGCCATGAATTTGCAAGCAGGCACAGAGCCTTTCACTATTGCGTTTGGTACGGGCTATTCAGTACCTGCAAGCGCTATGACATTGAAGAATGTGAGCGTGGTTGATACTGCTGCAACAGCTAATGCTGTAGGTGGTGCTGAACATTATGCAGGCAAGGCAATTGTTGCTAATTACGAATATACATATAGCGGCAAAAAACTTGAAGTGCTTTGGCGAGCTATTCTGCGTGATGGTAGTCACTATCTGCGTACTGAAATGGAACTTAAAGGCGACAGTGTAGACATGTACAATGTTATACCTCTTATCTACAATGTTGATACAAAGGCTGCGGGTTCTAAACCTCAGGTAGTAGGCAATACCCGTGGTGCCGTGCTGATGTCTGACAAAATTTTTGCAGGTCTTGAACATCCAACAGCTTATAACACTGTGGGCGAAGAAACAGGCGATGAAGATAAATATGACCTTACCAAAACCTACGACGATGTAGCTTTGACTGCAACGTCATGGACAGACATGGACGACTCTTTGGTTCCTGCACGTATTAAGGAAACAACAGGTCAAGAACCAAGTGCTATCCGTGAATACACTAAGGGTGGCTATGAACTTGAAGAAGGACAGAAAGTACAGGTAACGCTTACTTATACAAGTGGCAATCACAAGTTGTATATTGGTGGTGTAGATATGTACTCTTCTTCAGCTTCGAACATTGATGCTAATGACTATCACATGGGATATACGGGCACTGTTCACGACAAAAACGTATATTCTTTTATAGCTCCAGCAAAAGGCACATACACCATTCGTTTGATGCTCGATGGCGTGAGCGAAAGTATTAATGCTTCAAGTAAATTGAGTGTTAAGGTATTTACTCCTAAAGCGGGTGCTGTTATCACTACCGACATTGTTCCTATAAAGGGACGTTGGAGTCGCAACACAACACTCTTGCCTGGCGAAACATGGAAGATTAGTGCTGTTGTGGGCCTTGTAGCTAAAGACCAAGCTCGCCGTTCGTTCTTAGCATATTCAGAACGTGAACGTGCAGTGCCCTGGCGTGCAAATCCTGCATATATCAGTTGGTACGAATTGAACATCAATCGCAACAATGCAGCCCCAGGCTCAGAACCAAACAATATGACTGCAGCACAAGTACTTGATGTTGTGTCTCATTGGTACGACAAACTTTATACTCCATTTGGTGTTGCTCCTAATAGCTTTGTAATTGATGATGGTTGGGACTCTTATGGCGAATGGAATTTCCATGCAGGTTTCCCCAATGAAATGCGCGACGTTAGTGCAGTTGCAGCAAAGATGAATGCAGGTGTAGGTGCCTGGTTAGGTCCAGTAGGTGGCTACGGACAGAGCGGAACATACCGCCGCAACTATTGGAACCAAAACAATCGCGGTGGCATGGTATTGAGTAATCCTTTGTATTATGCAGCATTTAAGAAAGCAGCTACGAACCTTGTGAATAATCAAGGAAAGAAGAATGATGGAACGGGTAGTTTCCAATTCTTTAAATTCGATGGCATTTCGGCACAATTCTCTGCAACAGGTCCAGATGAGGGGGATACAGGCAACGAAAATGCAGAAGGTATTATTCGTCTTGAACGTTATGTTCGTGAAGAACTAAAGCGCGACATCTTCTTCAACACTACTGTGGGCACATGGGCATCGCCTTTCTGGTTCCATTATACAGATGCTGTATGGCGTCAAGAAAACGACTACGGAACAATTGGCAATAACACAATTGACCGTGAGAATTGGATTACCTATCGCGACCGCCTTGTTTATCAAAACTTTGTAAAGAATAGTCCTATTTGTCCTATCAATACGTTAATGACTCACGGATTTATTCTTAGCAAATATGGCTCTGTTAGCAAAGATATGAGCTATGAGGCTGTTCGCCGTGAATTGCGTTGCGCATTTGCATGTGGTAGCGGCATGGTAGAACTTTACAATGATTATGCCCTTATGAACTCTATCCAAAATGGTCAGCTTTGGGCAGATTTAGCAGCATGCATTAAGTGGCAAAAGGCCAACGCTGATGTACTGCCCGATGCTCACTGGGTAGGAGGCAATCCTTGGACAGGAAGCAAGGCTGAAGTCTATGGCTGGGCTTCTTGGAATGGAGAGAAAGCTACATTTACTCTTCGCAATGGTAGCAATGATTCGCAATCAATCAAGCTCACCCTTCGTGAGGCATTGGATATTCCTGCAAGTGTAAAAACTTCTGTTGTGCTTCGCAAAGCATTCCTTGACCAAGTAGCACTTGATGGACTCAAAGAGGGAGAGGCTATTGATATTGATCAACAGCTCACTCTTACATTGCCTGGTAGCAGTGTATATGTATTTGATGGTCGTGACAAAAACACTGCTGAAGTTAAAGTTTCTGCCATTAATACCAACAACGACACTTACACCCTATATGTTGGTGAAACAGCAGGTGTGCAAACAACGCTTGCTCCTGAGAAGGTAACTAACAGTATGCTCGAATGGAAATCTTCGAACGAAGAGGTAGCAACTGTTTATAGCGGTTTAATTCGTGCCATTAAGGTGGGTGAATGTAACATCACCATTACTGCCAACGATGGTAGTGGTGCTACAAAAACCATAAAGGTGGTTGTAGCAGAAAAGCCTGAAGAACCTTATAACACAAACTTCGACAAGACTGCTGCTGCCACTCGTTCAGACCGCAAGATTACTACTATCAACTTTAAGGCAGGCGATGGAGAGAATAAAGCTATCAGCATCTCTAATTTTACTCCTTACATGGATATGACTTCAACAGTACTTACTTGTGAGCCTGGTGAGGAAATTAGTAGTTCAATCGTGTTTACTGGTTCTTGGATGCATGGATATGTATATATTGATACAAACAAAGATCAAAAGTTCTCGTACAACGAAGGCAAAACAGACCAGCAAAATACGGAGGTGTATAGTTTTGGTTTCTATAGTGGTGACTTCAATAATGCCACGAGTGGTGTAAACTCTAAGGGTGAGACTATTACGGGTTCAAGTCGTAACTTGGGTAGTACTGTAAAGAACCCTGTGTTCAAAGCTCCTACAACTCCTGGTACATATTGCATTCGTTTTAAACTTGACTGGAACAGCATCAATCCTGGTGGACAAGTGGCAGCCGATGGTACTTGCACAGGTGCAAATGGTATTCTTGCCAATGGTGGTGGTATTATCGACATGACGCTTAAGGTAGGTAATGAAACAGAAAAGTTCAGCATTACCAATGCGGGCTATGCAACGTTCTACACATCAGATGCATACAAAATGCCAAAGGGTGTAACAGGTTACACTATCACATCTACTAAAGACGATTATTTGGTAGCAGAGCCTACTTATCCAGAGGAGGCGCTCGTGCCTGCAAAGACTGCGCTTATTGTTAAGGGTGCTGAGGGTGAGTACACATACGAGCCTATCATTTCATCACAAACAACAATTATTGGCAACAAACTGCATGGAACAGACGCAGAGAAAACTACCCATGTAGATGGAAACGATGTGAAGTATTATAAGTTCTCTTACAACCATAGCGGTGATAAACTTGGTTTCTATTGGGCTAACGAAACAGGTGCAGCCTTTACCAATGGTGCACACAAGGCATTCCTTGCGCTTGATTTTGGTACAGCACAGAGCCAATTGCGTGGTTTCTCGCTCAGCGATTTGTTTGGAGGTGTTACCTCTATCAGCAACATCGTGAATGCAGACAATGCTTCTCAATGCATCTACGACCTCAACGGACGTAGCATTAACAGTTTGAATGGTCTTTCAAAGGGCATTTACATTGTTAATGGCAAGAAAATGATCATAAAATAACAATATCATAAGTAGGTGCCCTAAGTAGCACTTATGTCAAAGATGAGTTTGGCTCTTGGCACCTACTTTTCTTATTTAGAACAATCAGATGAAAAAAACATATTCTGAGCCAACATCAATTACTATCCGTCTTGAAACGGAAAACAATATTCTCAACAACTCAATAGAGGTTAGTTATAATAATGAATACTCAGACCAAGATCAACTCTCTAATCAGAAAACAGAAGGTTGGAGTAGCGACTCTTGGACTTGTGATGAAGGCGAATAGCCTTTTATCATAGCCTGACAAACATACAATGAAAAATCTGCAAGCATTCAGACACAACAACGTCTGAGGCTTGCAGATTTTCTGTTTATGGGATGATGTTCAACAACTTAATATATACGTAAA
>DJEH01000144.1:5435-19075 GCA_002431845.1 Prevotellaceae bacterium UBA5903
TTGCATAGCATATCGTCTGTATGTTAGCATATCTACTTATGGTAGTTTATGGAGCGTACTATTCATCGCAATGACTGCAATTTTTGCCTCAAAATCTCCACGCCCTTGCTTGCCACCTGTTGTATTACCTCAATGTGATATCCACTCGGCACATTTACGGGCTTAGGGTCTATCAAGAACACGGGCACTCCAGGACGCGTGTATCTGATGAGCGATGCTGCGGGATAAACATTGAGCGAGGTGCCAATAATCACAAATATGTCGGCATGCTCGGTGGCTTCGGCTGCAGGTTCAAGGTTGGGCACAGCCTCGCCAAACCACACTATCCACGGGCGCAGCAACGAACCATCCTCGGCCAATGCTCCGTGAGCCACCACAGGTTGGTCGGCAGGCAATGTGCGGATGTATCGGGGGTCGTTAGGGTTGCGACTCGAACATACCTTGCGTAGGTCGCCATGTAGGTGAATGATGTGGTGCGATCCTGCTCGTTCGTGAAGGTCGTCTACATTTTGAGTAACAATGGTTATATCGAACTCATTTTCCAATTCTGCCAATATGCGGTGTCCCTCATTGGGTTTTGCCGAGGCAAGTTGCTCGCGCAAATGATTGTAAAAATCTGTCACCATATTGGGGTTGGCACGCCATCCCTCAGGGGTAGCAACTTGCTCTACAGGATAGTTGTCCCACAGTCCACCTGCGTCGCGAAACGTTGAAAACCCGCTTTCGGCACTAATGCCTGCACCCGTTAATACTACAATGCGTTTCTTCATTATCTTTTCCTCCTTTTTAGTTTTCTACAAATAGTTTTGGCACACTTTTAGCTTGTTTTATGCTATATTGTACCACACTTTTATCCAAAGTTACAAAAAGTAACACACAACAAGTGCAAAGCTAAGGAATTAATTGTACTTTTGCACATTGAACTACCTTAAGAAAACAAATAATAAAACATTAAATATACTTTTATTCAAAACCTATTTATGGAAAAACTTAGTTACGCTCTTGGCATGGTTATAGGTCATAACCTCAAAGCAATGGGAGTAAAAGACCTCAACATCACCGATTTTGCAGACGCTATCACCGCAGTGACTGCTGACGAAACATGCAAACTTACCGATGCCGAAGCGCAGCAGATAGTAAACACATTCTTGCAAAAGCAGCAAGAAGAGGCTGGCCGCGAAATACGTGAAGAAGGCGAAAAGTTCTTGGCTGAGAATGCTAAGAAAGAGGGTGTAACCGTGTTGCCAAGCGGATTGCAATACACCGTAATCAAAGAAGGTACTGGTGCACAGCCTAAGGCTACTGACCGTGTGAAGTGCCACTACGAGGGTACACTCACCAATGGTCAGGTGTTTGACTCTTCATATCGTCGTGGCGAACCTGCAGTATTCCCATTGAATGGCGTAATTGCAGGATGGACCGAGGGTGTACAACTCATGAAAGAGGGTGCAAAATATCGTTTCTTCATTCCTTACAACCTTGCATACGGCGAGAGAGGTGCAGGCCAAGCCATTCCTCCATTTGCAGCTTTGGTGTTTGACGTTGAGCTCATCAGCATTGAAAAATAAACAAACTAACAGCATCATACATTTGTTATGAAAAAGATTTTCTTGGCAGCCATGATGGTGGCTGCAACAGCCGTATTCAGCAGCTGTAACAATGGCTCGCCCAAGGCCAACCTCAAGACCGATATCGACACCTTGAGCTACGAAATGGGTATGGCAATGTCTGCCAGCGAAGGCGATTTTCAGAACATGCTCGCACAATCGGGTAGCGACTCTGCCTATGTAGACGAGTTTTTGAAAGGCTACATCGATGGTATGAAGTCGGCCGAAGACAAGAAGAAAATGGCTTACAACCTCGGTTTGCAAGCAGGTATGCAGGTTAAGAGCCAATTGCCTATGATTGAGCGTCAAGTGTTCCAAGGCGATAGCACAAAGAAACTTAGCGTAAAGAACTTTATCGCAGGTTTCACTGCTTTGGCTAAGAACAAAACCACTCTTAAGATTGGTGGTCAACTCGTAGACAAAGAAACTGCTCAAAAGCGCATCATGGACTATATGTTTGGTAGCAAAAAGGACGAGAGCAGGATATTTATCGAAAAAATGGCTAAGCAACCAGGTGTTGTAGCATTGGGTGGTGGCGTATATGGCAAGGAACTCACTAAGAGCGAAAGCACAGACCACTGCACTGCAACAGACAGCGTAACCGTGAAGTACGAAGGCCGCTTGACCAATGGTCAGGTATTTGACTCTTCTGCTAACCAACCTGGTGGTGTAGTAACATTCAGCCTTAAAAACGTTATCAAGGGTTGGAGCATCGCTATTCCTAAAATGGCAGTTGGCTCAACATGGGAAATCTACGTGCCCTACAACCTTGCTTATGGTGAGCAAGGCACAGGCCCTATCCCTCCTTACGCAGCTCTTGTGTTTAAGGTAACACTTGTTAGCATCGCTAAATAAACCAAATGAACATAAACCATAGGGCTTATGAGACTAAGAGATAAGTCTTGTAAGCTCTATGTCTATTTATTACATACTCTTAAGAAATGCAAGCAAAATCATTATTTACCCTTGCCCTTGCAGCTCTTTGCTGCACTGGAGCTATGGCACAAAAAGGCAAAAAGGCTAAGAAAAACGCTAAGGTTGTGCCTGCTGCCAAACTTACTCCCGCACTTCGTCCCGTAGACGGAAAAACATTTAGCTACGCTCTTGGTGTGGCTCAAGGCGAAAGTTTAAAACAATATCTTATTGGTCAGTTAGGCGTAGACTCTGCCTACATCGACGAAGCTATGCGTGGCCTTAATGCCAATATAAGCGATGCTGAACGCAAAAAGGCAGAGGCTTTTGCAGCCGGACTCAAAATTGCCGACATCAACAAGCGCAACTTGCCAATGTTTAACCAACAAGCTGCTGGCAAGAAAGACAGTGCATACGTAGACGAAAAGGAGTTTGAACGCGCACTTACCAACGTGGTGTTGGGCAACGAAAAAACCTTTACTCGCGACAGCGCAATGAAGGTGGTTGAAGGCCAATTTAAGTACCAACAAGAGGTTTATAAAGACAAAAACGTAAAGTTCCTTGCAGCTAACAAGAAACTTAAAGGAGTCATCACCCTTCCAAGCGGATTGCAATATCAAATCATCACTAAAGGCAATGGTCCTATCGCAACCGATAGCACCGAGGTGCAAGTACACTACGAGGGTTCACTCATTGATGGCACTGTGTTCGACTCATCTTATAAGCGCAATCAGCCTGCAACATTCCGCCCCGACCAAGTAATCAAAGGTTGGCGCGAAGCACTCACCATGATGCCCGAGGGTTCTGTATGGAAACTCTTCATCCCTTCAGAACTTGGCTATGGCGAACGCGGACAAGGCGCTTCTATCCCTGGCAACTCTACTCTTATCTTTACTGTAGAGAACATCAAGGTAAAAACTCCTGCAACCAAGGCTGAGAAAAAGTAAACAAGCATCTATCTTACAGCATAAAAGTTTTAGGAATGCGTTTCTAAAACCCATTATTATCAAAAGTTTTAGGAATACAATCCTAAAACTTTTGTTTTTATAGTAGTTTTAGAAATGCATGTCTAAAACTTAAACTCCAATAAACTCATCGTTTTTAAACGCTTATCATCTAAAGCATAGCGATTATAGTAATATCCCTTCACCACGCCTAAGTTCACATTGAACGAATTGCCACTAAAAGTCACTAAAAACGTATACATTTTTTACTATTTTTTCGGTATTACCGCTTTTAATGGTATAAACCGCCTTGAAAATCAACAAAACTACGACATTGAAAATATTTTTCGTAACTTTGCACACAGATAGGGGGTAATGTGTCTTTATATGATTTTTAAGACGTAGAACACCTACTTTTAATCACACTATACTTAACGAACCTATTGCTCATTTAACCACATCCATACATAACATAATGAAACGTATACTTCTGTTAGCTCAAGCCATTGTAGCACTTTTAACGCTACAATCGTGCATACAAGACGAACCTCTTAATGCCGAATGTGACATTACTGGCATAGATTCAACATGGCTCAATGAGCATCGTAGCATACTAAAGGGCGACCCCGTGATAGGCAACGATGCCATCGTATTTACTACTGCCAATCGCGACATTGACCGCTCTGCCCTTAACCCCAAATTCACACTTACAGAAGGTGCATGGATCACTGCTATTGTAGATGGTATAGAGGTGCCAAGCAATGGCATTACACGCGATTTTTCTTCGGCACAAACATATACAACTCACTCACAAGACGGCAATTGGACAAAAGACTACAAGGTGAGCTTTGAACTTCCCCCCATGGAATACGATGAATGGCTCATGGGATTTGAGAACTTTAAACTCGATGCTAAGGGTAAATATCAAGAGTGGTACGAACTTGATGCCAACGACCCCAGCAACCCCGAACGCAACTATTGGGCATCGGGTAATGGAGGATTTGCAATTGCCAAATATAATGCACCTACAAGCGAATATCCCACCGTTGCCATTGAAAATGGAGTGAATGGTAAGGGACTGAAACTCACCACACGCGAAACAGGATGGAAAGCTACCAAGATGCCAATCGCTGCTGGCAACCTTTTTATCGGTACGTTTAATGCAAGTGCAGCTGCTGTTAGCCCGAGCAAAGCACTAAAAGCTACAAAATTTGGTTTACCCATTGTTACGAAGAAGCCTGTACGTCTTGAGGGCTACTATAAATACAAAGCTGGCGACACCTTTACCGATGGCAACTACAAAGTGCACCCCGAGATGCACGACTCTGCCGACATTTATGCTGTTGTTTACGAGATTGCCACAAAAACTGAAAGAGCAGCAGGACAAAAGTTTGAACCCCTTGACGGAAGCAATGTGCTTACGTCAGATCGCATCGTATTGATGGCACGCATTGACAAGCCTATTGAGTTTGAAGGCGACCTTTCAGACCTTGACGAGGCTGAATGGAACTTCTTCTCTGAGGAGTTTAAGCCTATGAATGGTAAAGAATTTAGCGCAGAGCGTCTTGCCGACGACGGCTATGCCATAGCTATTGTTATGACTTCGAGCCGACAAGGTGCATATTTTAAAGGCGCTAAGAACTCTACGCTCTACGTGGACGAGATTAAACTTGTAAATGAAAAATAAGGAAATGATGAATAGTACTACTATAAATCCTACTTTTGAAACACTTCAATTATCTATTCCGCCAGAAGATATTAAATTTATTAAAGCATTAGCTAAGAAATTTGGTTGGAAACTAGGCAAGAAGAAATCGGGATTGAAAGAATCAATTGACGATATAAAGAAAGGTCGAGTATATGAGATTAAAGATATTGATGCCTACTTTAAAAAATTAGGTGTTGAATGAAATATACTTTAAAAGAAACAAAAAAGTTTCAAAAGGATGTCAGAAAATGTATAAAATGCGGACTTCCAATGGAGGAGCTTAAAACTGTATTCAAACTCCTACAAGAAACTGGCAAACTCCCATCTCGTTACCACCAGCACAAACTTTCAGGTGATTATAAAGACTTATGGGAATGCCATATTAGACCAGATTGGTTGCTTATATGGAAAGAGTTTGAGAATGAGCTAATACTTGTAATGACAGATACAGGCACCCATTCAGACCTATTTTAGCAACCTCCACCACAAATAACTTCAACGCATCTAAATGAAAAAAACACTCCTCATCATAGCGCTTTTATTAAGCATGGGCAACCTATATGCTCAAAGGGTAACAGAAGCAAAAGAAACCGATATAAACCTCATTAAGGCAGCACTCAAGGGTTGGCACGTGCGCATTGGTGCTGGTGTGAGCATAGGTGGTACATCACCATTACCACTACCTGCAGAGATACGCAGTATCAATAGCTATAACCCTACACTCTGCATTCAACTTGAGGGTGCAGTGCAACGCAAGTTTGGCAAACATTGGGGTACAATGATTGGTGTACGCTTTGAAAATAAGGGCATGAAAACCGATGCAACGGTTAAGAACTACCACATGGAGGCTGTAAATGATGATGGTTCGGGCATCGTAAATGGTTCGTGGACGGGCGATGTAACAACCGAGGTAAACAATAAGTATCTCACCTTCCCCGTGCTTGCTACTTATAGTTTTAATGACCGTTGGCAAATTCAAGCAGGTCCCTACTTCTCATACCTTATAAATGGCGACTTTAGCGGAAAAGCTCACGATGGCTATATTCGCAATGGAGACCCCACAGGCTTGTATGCCGAGGTAGGTAGTGCATCTTACGACTTTACAAACAATCTTCGTCGCTTTGCATGGGGCTTGCAAGTAGGTGGTGAGTTCAAGGCATATAAGCACCTTTCGGTGTCGGCAAATCTCAGTTGGGGATTGAATGGTATTTTCCCCTCCGACTTTAAGAGCGTAACCTTTGCCCTCTACCCCATCTATGGAACATTAGGATTTAACTATCTGTTCTAAAAAGGACTGACTAAACAATTAAACACACATCTCTATATGAAACAAGTTTTACTTGCATGTTTTTCTCTTGCAGCTTGTTGCACCCCTATGGTGGCACAAGTTAATGCAGATAATGTAGTTGGCAGATATGCTGGCGACCTTTATGTGGCTCTTGGTGAAGAGGAATATACAGACGACGCACGCATGTATGCTTCTGTATTAGTAAATAAGAGTAATAAGGATGGCGAAGTAGATTTTAGCCTACCCAACTTTGCTTTTGCGAGTATGCAATTGGGCGATATCTTCTTGCCCAATATCTCACTAAATTATATTAATAATATCTATGGCTTTGGTGAGAACCCTGCTGTTCGCTTTAACTTTTTAAATGGTGAAATCGTAGCTGATGCAAAACTCAACAACGATCGTAGCTACATCAAAGGCGATAGCATCGTGGCTTATATCCCTGTTCAGTGGATTCAAGGCGAAAGCAGCATGCCTATTTATGTGCTTTTTAAGGGCAAATTGCAAAGTCCATTTGCGCTTGAAAACGGCAACTTCAACATTGAAGGCCTTTGGACACAAAGTAAACCTTGGGACAGCGTAAACGGCTACTTTGATTGGTCATCGCTTGAAGACAACGACGAGTATTGGGAAAGTTCTAAATGGGAGATGGATGAGTATATCACACCTTCGCCTTGGTGCGCTTCTCACGTAATTGGCATTAACGGCATTGGTGCTACTTGTGTGGCAGCTCCCATACAAGTGAACGATGATGAGGACAATCCCGACTATGCCATAAAACTCACCAACACGCCTAATCCCTACATGAGCACGCAAATCGTGCCTGGCTACATAACTCTTGGTACAAGTTGGGCTACAGCCAATGCGATGAACCTTGATAAGACTGCTGATGGTGGTGCTTTTGGCGGCATTGCTTTCAAAGGCAAACCCGATGCTATCAAATTCTCTTATACACGCACCTTTGGTAAAGACAACACTGAAGAAACATACAATGCTTCTGCACTCAACGACAAAGAGCCTGCAACAGTTGTAGCTTATCTTTGGAAGGGCGAATATAAGCAAGAAAAAGTTCCTGGAAACACTGCATTTGGTACAACTAAAACAGCAACCATGTATGGCCGCGACCGCAATATTTTAGGACTTTCAACTACTACTGGCGGCACTACCACTCATAGCGACGATGCAGCTTGCATTGCTCAAGTAGTTAAGAGCATCAGTGGCGAGACTAAAGATATGACAGAGATGACCGTGGCACTCGACTATGGCAAATATGCTGGTACAGATGTACAACCCGACTCTTTGAACATTGTATTCTCTGCAAGCGACTACTTTGGCAAACGTAGCAAGGTGGGTGCAGGCAATACTTTGACTGTTGACAACGTTGAGTTGGTTTACTATCACGCATTGAAGGATGTTACTTACGATGGCAAGCCTGTTACATTCTCTGCTGACAATGTAGCTACGCTTTCTGATATTTCGTTTGAACCTAACAAACTTGCCTTTACTAAGGTGGGTGAGGGTGCAACAATTTCTCAGTCGTTTGACCAAGCAACTGGCTTACTCACTATCCGCGTAGAGTCGCAAAACATCAAGTTCGAGCCCAACGCTTATACTACTTACACCATTCAGTTTAGCAACATTCCTTCGGCAATAAACAATGTTACTACCGAAGGCAATAAGGCTGAAAGCATCTATACCATCGATGGCCGCCGTGCAAACGCTATTGCTAAGGGCGTGAACATCGTAAATGGTAAGAAAGTGGTGAAGTAAATCCCTTAATGTAATAAATAAAACATCAAATAAACTGCAAAGCCGTAATGGAGCTAAACTATTCCATGCGGCTTTGCTCTTTAACACAAACAAGAATGAAAAAAACTCTTTTAATGTTGGCTATGGCTACTGCTTGCGGTAGTGCTATGGCACAACAATTGCCCAACATTGGATTTGATAAATGGAAAAGCTCTTGCGGTGTTTCTTATAACCCTGCGGATAATCCCAAAGATCGTCAACGTCCAGGTGTTGAACCCGAAGATTGGTGTGGATCAAACGTAGCTCAATTGGGTGTAGCTTCAACTTCAACTATGTGTATATCACAAAAAGATGGTGACAACACTTACGTAGAGTTGAAAAATCAGAAAGTTGGTGCATTTGGAATTACTAGCGTAGCTCCAGGTTTCCTTTCTTTGGCTAAACCTTGGGTCTTCGCAACAGGCACAATGACATCAGACAAGGCTATGGCATTGGGTGATGGTGGATCTTATGGATCTGCTGCATTTAGCAACAGACCTGATGCTATTCGCCTTAAATATCGTCATAAAGCCGTTAGCAGCGAAAAAGCACACATTATTGCTTATTTGTGGAACGGAACTTTTGTATCGCAAATACCTACTAACATAAAGAACTCTGGAACTTTTTTCAAACCCAAATGGGCAGTTTCTGCATGGGAGAACATGGAAGATGTAGACAGAGCTGTTATGGGCATTGAAAACGATAGCAAGGTTTCTTCTAAGGGTAACTTAGTTGCATCATTAGACAAGATCATTGATACAGATGCTACAGATTGGACAACATTGGAGATACCTTTTGAATATAAGAGCGAGACTGAAATCCCTACAAAAATGAATGTTATTCTTTCTGCAGGTGATTATTGGACACGTTCTAATCTTAAGAACGAAAGCAAGCTTGACGTAGATGATGTAGAATTTGTTTACTACAAAACCTTAAGTAGCCTTAAGGTTAATGGTTCTGACATTGCACTGAGCGATGGTGTATACACTTACGATGGAACAGGAGTCATTAGTAGTGGATGCGTAGAGGCAAAAGCTAAAAGTCCTTTTGCTAACGTTTCTTATAAATATAATGCAGACAATATTATTGTAACTGTTACTGCAGACAATGGTGAAACACAAAACTATCAAATCAACTTTGAAACAGCTGTTACACCTCCTAACGCAACAGATATTGCAGGTAAATATAATAACGAGATTGACGTAAGACTTGGTGACGAATCTGCTGATGCTACCTACTCTTTCAATGAAGTTACAATCTCAGCAAACACTGACAATACAGTAAACTTTATCCTTAAAGGTTTCTCTTTTATGGGTATTGAAATAGGTAATGTAAACGTAGAAAACGTGCCCATCTCTTGGAGTGGCGACAACATTGCACTTAAATGTAGCAAAAATATCGATATAGAAACTACAACCCCTGAAGCAGAAAGCATGGGATTGAAGAATTTGCCTATGACTTTAGCAGCAGAGGTAAATAGCGACAAAGAACTTACAGCTGAATTACAAATCACATGGAATAGCATGCCTATATATGTGAGCGTTGTAAAGCAACCATTTACTTATAGCATTACTGATGGAAATCTTGTTGTTGAAAATGGTACTATTGATGACAATAGTGTAATGGTACTTTATGGCTTTGCAAGCGAAAAGGCTGCAACAAGCATTAACGTTTCAAATGCATCTGTTACAACCACAATGCTTAACGATTTAGCAGATGCTATGCCTAATACAATATTCTACGTTGGCGACAACGACTTTGCAGGTTCTAACATTGTAAAGAATGGTTCTGTAGAATCACTCAACCTTACTGATGGCGAAGCACCTTTCGGCATTCCTCAAGGTTTCACAGCTAACGAAGTTGCTTACGACCGTGCACTCACTACTGGTGACTACGTGTCTTCATTCATCCTTCCTTTCGCATTCGATGTTCCAGAAGGTACAACTATAGCAGAGTTGAGTGCCGTAAATGGCAATACACTCGTGTTTAAGCCCGTTACTCGCACTGAAGCTAACAAGCCTTACATCATCGTTACTGACGATGAGAACGTGCTCTCTTCGTTCAGCAACGTGATTGTAGAAGCTACTGATGGTTCAGACCTCACTACCACAGTAGATGGTGTGAAACACATTGGTTCGTACACAACCAAGGACGTTGAAAACGTATATGGCTATGCCAACGGCAAGTTCGTTAAGGCTAATACTGGCACGGTAAATCCATTCCGCACCTACATCGAGATGCCTAACACAGCTTCTGCACCCAAGGCTTTCAACATTAGCATTGAGGGCACTACTACAGGCATTAATCAAGCAAACGCTGCAAATACTACTGCAACAAGCATCTACAACTTGCAAGGCATCCGTATGAGCAACGACTTTAATGGCCTTTCAAAGGGTGTTTACATCGTTAATGGCAAAAAGGTTATCAAGTAACAACTTTATTTCTTGAAAAGATGAAAAAGATTTATATTGCTCCTAAGGCATCTGAAATTCTTATGGTAACAGAAGATGTGATGCTTACAGGTTCTATTCACGCAAACATCGAAGAAACCGGTGATGGTGAAGATGGTGTTGAGTTTGAAAGCAATGGAAAAGGCTGGTCGGCTAGAGAGTGGATGTACGACCGCGACTAAATGTATATATCCGCAGTAGCACACCTTGCTACTGACTAAAACTAAAACTCTTGTTTTTACTATCTATGCAAGAATTTGCTGATAGCAAAAAACAAGAGTTTTTTTTGGCATTTTGTTATAAAGCTATGCCTAATTATAGCATTCTATATGGTTTTCAAAGACTAAAGGCATTTATGGTAAAGTAAAGGTAAAAGCCAAAAGAAAAATTGACGAAAAGTTCTACAAAAAAAACATTTTCTTTTCCTTTTATGATATAAAAGTTTGCAGTATCTTTGCTCTTGATTTCGCAAGAAACCTCTTTTACTGAAACATTTAAAGGAGGAGATATGAATGTTAAAACAAGCATTGAGAGCCACAGACTATCATGAGATAATCATCTAATACTCAAATAGTTATGACTATTAAAGCCAAATTAAAAACCACTCTCATGCCCCTTTCATCAAAAAGAAAGTAAAGGTTCTGCTACACTTGCCTTAGGTATGTAGATAGTAGAATAAAAAATTAGAAAAGTTTTCCAAAACGGAAAACTTTTGAAACTGTTTGCTGCAAAAAGTTTCCCAAAAGACATCCCAAAATTCTCCTTTATTCACCCATAAAACAACTAAAATAAAGCCATGTGCACTGATAGTTTCATCATTACAAAGCGCAACGGTAAAACAGAGCCGTTGAACATCGAAAAGATAAAAACTGCCATCATCAAGGCCTTCCAAAGTCAAGGTAAGGACGTGAATGCTGACACGCTCAACAAGATTATGCAACGCTTGCGTTTTTGCAACGGCATGAGTGTTGAGGATGTGCAAAACCAAGTTGAGGTGGCACTTATGCAAGAACAACACTACCAAGTGGCAAAGGCTTTTATGCTTTATCGCAAACGCCATGAAGACGACCGCGAAACTGCAGACAAATTGCGTTTCTTAATAAACTATTGCAACTCTGCTAACCCCGCTACAGGTTCGAAATATGATGCCAATGCCAATGTAGAGAACAAGAATATAGCTACACTGATTGGCGAACTGCCTAAGCAAGGATTTATCCGTTTGAACCGCCGTCTCTTGTGCGACCGTATTAAAGAGATGTATGGCAAAGACCTTGCTGACCGCTACATCTATCTGCTCAAGCACCACTATATCTACAAGAATGATGAAACCTCTTTGGCCAACTACTGCGCCTCTATCACCATGTATCCTTGGCTACTGAATGGTACAAAAGATATTGGTGGCAATAGCACAGCACCAAGCAATCTCAAATCGTTCTGCGGTGGATTCGTAAATATGGTGTTCATCGTAAGTTCTATGCTATCGGGTGCTTGTGCCACTCCTGAGTTCTTGATGTATATGAGCCATTTCTTGCAAATAGAATATGGTGATGACTACTACAACCGCGCTAACGAGGTAGTAGACCTTTCAAGCCGCAAACGCACCATCGATAAGATGATAACCGACTGCTTTGAGCAAATCGTTTACTCTATCAACCAACCTACAGGTGCACGCAACTTCCAGTCTGTATTCTGGAATATCTCATACTACGACAAGTACTACTTTGAAAGCATCTTCGGCGAATTCCGTTTCCCCGATGGTTCACGTCCTTCATGGCCAGCACTCGATTGGTTGCAACGTCGTTTCATGAAATGGTTTAACAACGAGCGTACTAAAGCTGTGCTTACCTTCCCTGTAGAAACAATGGCACTGCTCTCTAAGGATGGTGATGTAATGGACAAGGACTATGCCGATTTTACTGCAGAAATGTATGCTGAAGGACATAGCTTCTTTACTTACATGAGCGACAATGCCGACTCTTTGGCTTCGTGCTGTCGCTTACGCAATGAGATACAAGACAATGGCTTTAGCTATACACTTGGTGCTGGCGGTGTGAGCACAGGCTCTAAGAGCGTGCTTACTGTAAACCTTAACCGCTGTGTGCAACAAGCCACACGCGAGGGTCGTTCGTATGTAGAGTATCTTGACGACGTTATTGACCTTATGCACAAGGTGCAGTTGGCATACAACGAAAATCTCAAGGATATGCTTGACAAAGGCATGCTTCCTTTGTTTGATGCGGGATATATCAACATCAAGCGTCAATATCTCACCATCGGCGTGAATGGTATGGTTGAGGCTGCAGAGAGTTTGGGTATCACCATATCAGACAACAAGGAATATGAAGAATTTGTAGCTAACATCTTAGGATTGATTGAGGGATACAACCACAAGTATCGTTCTAAAGATGTGATGTTCAACTGCGAGATGATACCTGCCGAAAATGTAGGTGTAAAGCATGCACGTTGGGATCGCGAAGACGGCTATTATGTGCCACGCGATTGCTACAACTCATACTTCTATGTGGTAGAAGATGCCAATACCGACATCATCGAAAAGTTCCGTCTGCATGGTCGCCGTTTCATTGAGCATCTTACGGGTGGTTCGGCACTCCACATGAACCTTGAAGAGCACTTAAGCAAGGTACAATACCGCCAATTGCTCCGTGTAGCAGCCAAAGAGGGATGCAACTACTTTACATTCAACATTCCTAACACCCTCTGCAACGATTGTGGCAACATAGACAAGCACCACTTGCACAAATGCCCTAAATGTGGTAGCACAAACCTTGACTATTTGACACGCATCATTGGCTATTTGAAACGTGTATCAAACTTCTCACTCGATCGCCAAAAGGAGGCTTCACGCCGTTATTACCAAGATATTAAGGCTTAAAACTTATAAGTAGGTATTCAAAATTAATTCATAAGTAGGTGTTCATAATT
>DJEH01000144.1:19262-28074 GCA_002431845.1 Prevotellaceae bacterium UBA5903
TTGAACACCTACTTATCAATTAAATTTAAACACCTCCTTAACATCATAACATGGCACACTGCCCCAAAAAGGTGGAGCAGTGTGCTTTTTCTATATATTGACGCAAATGCTTAAATATTATAATTACGACATTGTTTTTCAAGAGTATCCCGATGAGGTAACATTGGCCATCAATCTTACGCTCTGCCCAAACCTTTGCAAAGGGTGCCATAGTGCTTTTCTGCGCAAAGATATTGGCGAAGAACTCACCTTTGAACGCCTTTCGTCGCTTATTGATTCGTACAAGGGCGACATTACTTGTATTGGCATACAAGGAGGCGACAACGACCCCCAAGCCGTACTTTCCCTTTGTAAGCAAGTACGCAAATATTACGATGGCGCTATACGCACAGGGTGGTATTCAGGCCGTACATGGATGCCAGATGCCGATACTCTTAAAGAATGTCTCAACTATATCAAAATAGGTCCGTATATTGCTGAGAAAGGTCCTCTTTCATCGCCCGATACAAATCAACGATTTTACAAAGTAGACTCTTCAACGGGCCAAATTACAGACCTTACGATGAGATTTGCCAAAAAGAAACTTTAACAAAGAAAAATCTGCAAGTACTCAAACACAACAGCGTCTGAGGCTTGCAGATTTTGTATTTATGGAATGATATCTACCATTAATATATCTTTAACCATTCGGGAGGGGTAACTAACGTATCCTTAGGCGCATTTATCAAGATTTTTATTGGGGGGGGTAATTAAAAATCATTACTTTTGCAAAATCAAGATTATGTAGTTTATTTTAATTTTGCTTATTATTTGTTTTTAATATTATTACTAATTCTAATATTGTAATCTTATGAACAAACTCATGCTATTAATGGCATGCTTTTGGGGCATAGTTTTATCGGCTTTAGCTGGGATAGAAGTCAGTACAACGTTGCCTTCGGATGGTACGCCAGAGCATCGTTACACGATGATGAATGCTCAAGGTTATTATTGTAACCAAACAACATCGCCTACAAAAAACTCTAGTAACTTTGCGAGGTTTGCATTTTATGCAAGTGACAAAGGAGACCAGAATTACTATGTTTATAATGAAACTGCTAAAAAGTGGTTGAGCTATGAGCAAAAGGCAAGTTATAGTGCGCGAACGGGTTTTGTACAATTGGTAGATACAAAAGACAAAGCTCAGCCATTTAAGTTTACCGCAATCAATGGTGGTGCGGCATACGAAATTCAACCTTATAAAACAAGTGGAGTTGCAAGCATTTATTTAAATTGGTATCAAGGTGTAGGTTCAAGCAATCCACAGGATGGAACTGTATCATTAGGTGTATGGAAAGACAATGGTACACAAGACAATGGCTCACGATGGACCTTTAAGGAGGTAGGCATCGAGCATGAATATACGCTTTTTAGCGATGGTATGCCAAGCGAAGCTGTTGTTACCATTAATGGCGTAGAGTATAAGGGATTGAATGCTCAAGGCGACACCAAGGTTAAATTGGAGAGCCTTGAAGCGAACGACGTTAAAGTAAAAGTTGGTGGAGGCTACCTTGCCAAGGTAACTATTGACAATGCCAATTATCAAGTAGACGTTAAGTTTGTTCAGTTCTTTATTCCTACTGAGAGTGTAAGTGCAGAAAAGCAATACCCATACCTCCTACACATGCCTGCAGCGTATGTAAAGAAGGTGGATAGCAATCTTTACTTCACAAAGACACGTGGCGAAGCCGATAAGTTTATCTTCATACAGAAGGAGTATGGCAAATACTATATTTACGATGCTACTGCCAAATGCTACGTTTATTATACCGCAACAAAAAATGGCAATGTTGTGAAATCTACAAGCAGTAGCAATGTAAAATACACAACAGAACAAAATACTGCCAATACATGGCAGTTGCTCTACCTTTCGGACAATACGGTTGCAATTATACCAAGTGAAATTGAAAATCCCACAACCTCTTCAGCATCATGGAACTTTACAGGTGGCGTAGACAATAATTGTGTGCTCAACCTTTGGACAGCAAGCGATGCTAACTCAGCGTGGGAAATCATTGACCCTTCAGTTGGTTCAATGCCATGTGCAACACTTATGTATGCTAAACCAGGAGCACAATACATCCATAAGTTGGTAACGAATAGTGGCGAAACAGTAACGGGAGTAGACTTTGATAAGATTACAACCCTTTCGCTCAAAGAAGATCGTCTTTCTACTGGCAACAAATATAAGTATGTAGCTGGTATAGCTCCTACTATCGAAGGCGAATATACCTATACCATAAACCTAACAAATGCCGACAACGAGAAGACACAAACAAAAGTTCGCCTTATTGTAAGCAATTTTCTCCAATCGCCTACACCTATGATGGGGTGGCTCACATGGAACTGGTTTGCGCGTGCTATCAGCCACGATAAGATGGTCAATATAGCCAAGGGCATGCAGAAATATGGTTTGATTGATGCAGGTTTCAACACCATTGTGTTGGATGATGCTTGGGCAGAACAGTCATCAGACAAGGCTGCATTGACATTCGATAGCAATAAATTCCCCAAAGGAATTAGTGGTTTGAAGTCAGACTTAAAGGCTATCAACAGCAAACTTAAAGTAGGTATTTATAGCGATGCAGGTTCAAAGACATGCGAAAACTATCAACCAGGTTCTTTTGGTTATGAAGCTAAGCACATAGAGTTGTTCAACTCATGGGGTGTTGATATGCTTAAATATGACTACTGCAACAGCCAAGCAAGCACAAAGGTAAGCTATTCTCAGATGGGCGATGCCATTGCAGCACTCAATGCCAAACGCAAAGCTAATGGTGAAGTACCATTTGTATTTAATATTTGCGAATGGGGCAAAACTCAGCCTTGGACATGGGGCGCAGAGGTTGGTGGTTCAAGTTGGCGTGCAACGAGTGATGCACGCGAAGATTGGATAGGCAACAACTCTCGTCCTGGTGTAATAGCAGGTGTTGACGAAGTGCGCCGCTTGTGGATGTATGCAGGTGTAAACCGATTTAACGACCTCGACATGATGTGTATTGGTCTTCATGGTTTAGGAGGTCCGAGCAACAATACAGCAGGACACCAAGTTAATGGAGGTAAAATACAGGGCTTGAACGATGCGCAAGCACGTTCGCAGATGTCATTGTGGTGTATGTTAGCAAGTCCGTTGTCTTTAACTTGCGACTTACGCGAAAACCCACAAGGCGAAGCAAACTCAGGACAAACAATGCCAACTCCGTTGATTACAACCGAAGACATTAAAACACTAACGAATAAGGAGATTATAGCAATTAATCAAGATGCTCTTGGCCAACAAGCAGAGTATATGGAATCGCTCTCAACAGGCAAGACAAATTACTCGCAAACAGGTTATGACGTGTACGTTAAAGACTTGGTAGGCGGTCGTATTGCAGTGTCTGTAACCAATCGTGGCGGATCTGCGGTAAATGTTCCCGAACTTGCTCTGACAGACCTCTATCTTCAAGCAAACACACAGTATGTATGCCATGATATATGGTCGAACACAGACACAACAATTGAGAATAAACTAACAGTGGGTAAGCTCTCAGCTTACGAAACCAAGGTATATGTTTTGTCGCAAGAGCAAAAGTTTCAGATTACAAAGGCTGGATATGCCACTTACTACACCTCAAACGCATACGCTATGCCCAAAGGCGTAACAGGCTATATTGTTACTGAAACTAAAGACAATCAATTGGTAGCCAAAGCCGATTATCCCGAAGAAACAATTGTTCCTGCTAACACGGCACTCGTGTTGAAAGGGGCAGAAGGAGAATATAGCTACATACCAGTACTTTCGTTGCAAACTGCTGTTGCAGGTAATAAATTGCATGGATCGGATGTAGAGTGCATCACTCATGTTGACGGAACGAATGTGGCGTATTACAAGTTCTCTTACAACCAAAGCGGTGATAAGCTTGGTTTCTATTGGGCCAACGAAACAGGTGCTGCTTTCACCAATGGTGCACACAAGGCTTACCTCGCCCTTGACTTTGGCACAGCACAGAGCCAAATACGTGGTCTCGCGCTCAACGATTTGTTTAGTGGTATCACCTCTATCAACAATATTGTGAAGGCAAACGATAGTTCTCAACGCATTTACGACCTCAACGGACGCAGCATTAACAGTTTAGATGGTCTTTCAAAGGGCATTTACATTGTTGATGGCAAAAAGATGATTATAAAATAACAATATCTACAAGTAGGTGCTATAAGTAGCGCTTATAAGTAGGTATTCAAAATTAGTTTATATCATCATGTTCAAAATTAGTCGATATGCCTTGGCGCATTCTTTCGCCCAGAAACATAGGTCTTATCGGTCACGTAGCCCGCTACGTTCCCTCTTCAACCTATGTTTCTGAACAAAATACTGCACCAATTCATATCAACTAATTTTGAACACCTACTTATCAACAAATGCAAGTTATACTTATAGCGCCTACTCATTTTTTTAAGAACAATCAGATGAAAAAAGCTTATTCTGAACCAACATCAATTACTCTCCGTCTTGAAACGGAAAACAACATCCTTAACAACTCAATAGAAGTTAGTTATAACAATGAATATTCAGACCAAGACCAACTCTCTAATCAAAAAACAGACAATTGGAGCAGCGACTCTTGGAGCAATGATGAAGGCGAATAACAACCACCTTTATACTTTATAAAAGTTCTAAAAAAATTGCAAGCATTCAGATATAAAAACCTGATGCTTGCAATTTTTTTATTTTGTAGACAATGTTGGTACAAAGAAGATGCCTACTTTCACTTCTTAAATGTGCATTATCTCACCTCAATCACCGAACTACTTCCGCCAGCTTGTTTGCGCAGAATGATTTGCGGAGATATTTGCGAACGTATTTGCTCGGTATGACTAATGACGCCTACTTTGCGACCTTGTGCATTCTCAAGGTTGGAGAGGGCAAGCATAACGAGGTCGAGCGAGTCGCGGTCAAGGTTGCCAAATCCCTCGTCTATGAAGAGCGAACCTATCATAAGGTTAGAACTTGAGAGCGAAGCCAAGCCTAAAGCAAGGGCAAGTGAGACAACAAAGGTTTCGCCACCAGAGAGCGAAGTGACGTAGCGGTGTTCGTCAAACATGTCGTGGTCAATGATTTCGAGCGTCAGTGTGCCAGGAATATTGTGCAATTCGTAGCGGGGCGAGAGTTGGCGCAAGTGGTAGTTGGCATGCTCCACCAAGTAGCGGAAGGTGTAGCTCTGTGCCAAGGTACGAAACTTTTTGCCGTCGGCAGCACCAAAGAGGTCGCGTAGTCTTGCCCATTCCTTAGCATCGCTTTCGGCAGCATCTAAGTTTTGCTGAAGGGCGGCAGCGTGTTCCACACAGAGTTGATGTGCATAGATTTTAGCTTCCACCTTTTTAAACTCGTCTTCGGTGTTATTAAGCAGCGTGTGAGCGGTATCAAGCTCCACTTGTATCGTTTTGCTCAGTGCAACATAGTCGTCCACATTGTCTAAGACCGAAGCATGTCCATCGGCAAACGCATCATTTTCATTAGGTGTTGAAAGATTAATTACCGACCCATCAGGCATTGTAATGCCGTTTTCTTGCGATTGCTTATCAAACTTGTTTTGGAGGCTTGGGCGGTTGTTGTCGGCTTGCAAAGTTTGCAAGGCCTTCCGCGCTTGTTGTAGGTTGTTTTGAGCCAATATGCGCTTCTCTTTAAGAGCATCAAGATTGGCACGAAGTTCCTTCCAATTGGTCGGCGAAGTAAAGAGTTTGTCGAGTTCGGCAAACTGCACAGGCGAGTGAGTGCCGTTGTAGCGCAGTATCATGAGGTCGAGTTCTTGTTGCTTCTCTTGTTGTTGTCGCTGACTGTCAAGGCGCGTTTTAAGCAGATTGTCGCGTTTACCTTCAAGCGAATGGAGCATGCCTTGTAGTTCCTCGTATGTGGTACGCACTTGTTGCTCTGTTTTGCGTGCCTCTTCAATAGCTTTTTCAAGCACTTCAGCCTCTTTTTGTGGAGTGGTATCGCCCATCACGCGCTTTAGTTCCTCGCGTTTGCTATTAAGGTCTTCGCGTATGGCATCGCGGTTTTCTCGGCAGTGCATCACGTGCTTTTGTTCCTCCACCACGTTAGCCTCTGCACTCTTAATTTCCTCGCGTGATACAGCTTCGTTGCGTTCATCTTTATCAAGCGTATTGCAAGTATGAATCCAATCAGTATGCAAGTTAGTTAATCGCATACGCAATCCGTCTGAGTTGTTCTTCCACTCAGTAAACCATCCCGAAAGCGTAATCATTTCGTCGAGGTCGGTGTAGAGTTCAGAGCAAGCACGATCAGACAGACTAATAGTTTGCTGCAAATCTTCAGAAGCGGCAGCGGCAATATGCGCCTCAGTACGCAGTTTGTCAAGGTAAGTGCGGTTGTTGCCCATCAGCGTGTCGAGTTGGCTTATTTCTTCGTTTAGGCGATTGATATGTGCCTGGTGGAAGTTATAAGTTTCGAGTTCTTGGTCTGCTTGGTCGGCAGCTCGGGTGGTATTGTCAATGAGCAACTGAATCATCATGCGGCGAGCGTCACGATTGACCGTAGCCGAGCAGTCAGAGAACGAGTTGTCAAGATAAGCACACGCTTTCCATTCCTCCACATCAGCCTCTTGTCTGCCTTTAAGGTCGGCCAAAGCCTGTTTGCCGGCGTTGATACGAGCTACATCGGCCGCAAGTTCCTCGCGCAATGCAGCCAGTCGTGCACGCTTTAGTTGCAAGTCTTGCTGCAAATCGGCATATTCTTTGGTCATATTGCTCAAGAGTTCGCCCAGCTCACGTTCAGTTTCTGTATGGTAGGGATGGTGCGTAGCACCGCATACGGGGCAAGCCGTTCCTTCTTTCAGTTGCTTGCGAAGATTAACGATGTTTTGCGACTGGCTAAGCGTGTATGCAGTTGAAAACCGCGTATAAGCCTCCTCTGAGCTACGAACCTCAATTTCGAGTTTTTGAGCCACTATTTGCTTTTGCGCCAACTCCGTCTCCTCGCGCTTTTGCTGTGCTACTTTCTCAGAGATGTGTGCATATCCATCAGAGATGTGTTGCCACAAAATGGCGGCACGCTCCAGTGCAGCCAAGCGGTTGCGATTGTCGGCAGCCGACTTTTGCAGCTTGGCCGAGTCGTGTCCTTGGTTGGTTTGTCGGTGTATGAGCAGTTCGCTTTTGAGGGCATTAAGCTTAGCTTGATTGTTGTGTTGCTCCTGTTCTGCCTTGTCGCCTTGTGCACGTAGTTCCACCAGTTTCTTTTGCAACTTAGTTTGCTTGCTGTGGCTCTCAACGTTGCGTTGAGTTTCGGCAAAGAGCATAGAAAGTTTGTCCTTTATAAGGTCGAACTTTTCAAACATGGTGCGGTGTGCCTCGAGCGATTGTTTGTGCAGCTGGTTTTGCTTGATAGAAGCCATCACATTGTTGAGCTTTTCTTGCTTAGAGCGTAAAGCATTTTGTCGGTTTTCAAATGTGCGCTCGGCATTGGCCAATTGCTCTTCAAGGCGTTTAAGTTGCTCTGACGCCACGTTTATCTCGCCCATCAAGGTGTGCCCGCGGTTAATAGCAGGACGTCTCACTTCAAGTTGCTTTTCGGCATCAGCACTGCGCTCTTTAGCAATGTCGAGTTTGCCACTTTGCTGTTCCAGTTTGCGCCGTGCTTCTTCAATAGCCGATGTGTTTTCAGCCTCATCGATTTTCATTTTTTCAATGTCGGCAATGCGCATCTTTATTTCTTGATAGAGCGGTTGCATAATGGTCAGCGAGTCGTAGCGTTCAAGTCTCATCTCGTCGCCGCGTGCCTCCATGCAAGCTTTTGTAGCCTCGTTATAAACCTTTTCGTTTTCGCCAACCAACTTAGATGCCTTGCAGAAGTTGCTTATCCAATCAAGCTGTTTTTCCATGCGCTTGATGTCGTTGTCGGTATTCTGTTTTGAAGAGTCTAACAGTTGCAAGCGTTCCTTTTGTTCTGCCAATGTTTGTTCATCAAGCTGGTCGTGTAGCAGTCCACTCATTTCGTTTTTAACAGCACTAACCTTTGCGTCGGCCTCTTGTGCAAGGCGGTAAATCTGAATGCTGATGTCGCTATACACCTCGGTGCCCGTAAGCTTTTCAAGCAATGCTGCCTTATCGTTAGTTTTGGCACGCAAGAAGTTGGCAAACGAGTTTTGCGCCAATATCACCGTACGCGTAAACTGGTCGTAGTTCAAGCCAATGGCTTGTTCAATGGTCTCTTGCACGTTTGCCTTGTCAAAAACCTCTTTGCGTGGCGCAAGCATCTTGAGTGTGCGTTCGGGGGTATCGTACGTACCAGTGCGCTTAACGCGTATGTTCCATGTGGCTTCATAGCGTTCACCGTCGGCCGTAGAGAACGTAACACTTACTCCGCCTCTTTTCTGACCGCGGCGTAAGATGTTGGCGGTGTTCTTAGCTTGAATCTGTTGCGCTTTGTCCGTAATCAGATCCATATCTTCGGGCGAAATTTTTTCGATATTTTCAAATCGTGGTGCTTTGTTGTAAAGTGCCAAGCATATAGCATCAAGAATGGTGCTCTTGCCCGATCCCATATCGCCAGTAATGGCAAATAGACCAGCAGAGCGCAGCGGTTCTTCGGTAAAATCAATGGTTTGTTCCCCCTCAATCGACGTAAGATTGCAGAGAACTATTTTTTCTATCTTCATTGTGAACAGAGTTGAATGTCACACCTTTTTTATAATCATAGATAAATGTGTAGCCTATTCTTTAGCTTTAAGTAGGTAATCAAAATTAAATTATAAAATCATATTCTACATTAATTGAT
>DJEH01000076.1:0-5630 GCA_002431845.1 Prevotellaceae bacterium UBA5903
TAAGATAGGCTGCGGCTCAGCATTGAACTAACTGCATTCGCTTGCACATTCTTTACATGATATAGGCTGCGGCTCGGTTCTATCGCATCATTCAATATAGATAACACACAAGAACATGACTGAAATAAAAGCTACTTGGAAAGCTAAGGGCTATGTAGACGAGCCCATACCACAAGGCATTGACCTTAAAAGCGAAATTCGCAAAATGTGTAAGGAAAAAAATGCTATCATCCTTGCACACTACTATACTGAAGGCGTACTTCAAGACATTGCCGACTTTGTTGGCGATAGCTTAGGACTTGCACAACAAGCTGCTAAAACTGATGCCGATATCATCGTGATGTGTGGCGTACACTTTATGGGTGAAACCAACAAAATTCTTTGCCCCAACAAAAAGGTACTCGTGCCCGACCTCAATGCTACCTGCTCTTTGGCAGAAAGCTGTCCGGCAGACGAGTTTAAAAAGTTTGTAGACCAACATCCTGGCTATCAAGTGGTGTCGTATGTCAATACTACGGCTGCTGTAAAGGCACTTACCGATGTGGTAGTTACCTCAAGCAATGCTAAAAAAATTGTTGAAACCTTCCCCAAAGATGCTAAACTTATCTTTGGTCCCGACTATAACCTGGGCAACTATATCAACTCGCAAACGGGTCGTAACATGGTATTGTGGAATGGTGGTTGCCACGTGCACGAACGCTTCTCGGTAGAGAAACTTGTGGAACTAAAAAAGGATTTTCCTCAAGCCAAAGTGCTTGTTCACCCCGAATGCCGTGGTGCAGTGGTTAAACTTGCCGATGTGGTAGGTTCTACAGCAGCTCTCCTAAAGTATGCCATCAACTCGGCTTGCGACACCTTCCTTGTGGTGACAGAGAGCGGCATCTTACACGAAATGCAAAAGCATTGTCCCGACAAGCACTTCATCCCCGTGCCTCCCGATGATAGTACATGCGGATGCAACGAGTGCAACTATATGCGCTTGTGCACACTCGAAAAGGTTTACAACACCTTGCGCTACGAATGGCCCGAGATAGAGGTTCCTGCTGATGTTGCAGCACGTGCCATCAAGCCTATTGAAAGAATGCTTGAACTTAGCAAATAATACAAATAGTTGAGGTGCAGAGCCAAGGTTTACCTTAGCTCTGCATTATCAGCACATAGGCGCTATCCTTGCTTAAGCAAGCAAACGCTATTTTATGTTTACTCGGTGCATTCGGTCTGAATACACCCCACACTTGCTCAATAAATGACTATAACTGAACGCATCGACGCCCTGCGCCAATGGATGAAGGCACAAGCCGACAATCATACCATAAAGGCATACATCGTGCCTACTGCCGACCCACACAACGATGAGTATATCCCCGCTCATTGGATGTGCCGCGAATGGATTACAGGCTTTACAGGATCGGCTGGTACAGCCGTTATCACCCACGACAAAGCTCTGCTTTGGACCGACTCTCGCTATTGGCTACAAGCCGAAGAGCAACTCAAAGACACGCCTTTTGAACTAATGAAGGATGGTGACTTTGGGGTGCCGAGCATCGACGAATGGCTACACAACGATGAAGGACTTACCAACGACTGCATTTATATGCCTGCCGACCTTGCTATAGCCGACACCTTAAGCACCTGTGGGCTAACATGGACAGAGCACCATAGCACTTTGCCTTCGGCATTCGACGCTATATGGGATGAACGACCTTCGCTACCGGCTGCTCCCATTGAAGTGCAGGCGCTTGAATGGACTGGCGAGGCTACGCAAACAAAGTTAAGGGCTTTGGCAGAGACTCTAAAGTTTTCATCTGACGCCAACTACTTCTTTATCAATGACTTGTCCGACATTGCATGGGTGCTCAACTTGCGCGGTGCAGACATTCCTTACAACCCCGTGTTTGTGGCTTATCTGCTTTATAGTCGGGATGAAAATGCATTTACGCTCTTTACACATAAGTCCACACTCAGCCAAGAGGCACAACAACTGCTTATTGCTGCTAATGTAGGCATAGAGGACTACAACAAAGCTAAAGCTTTTTGCCAATCCCACAGTGTGGCTTTTGACCACGACACCGTGCCCTACGTGCTCACCAATGGTGGCGAGATAGCTACATTCCACTCTCCTCTCTGCGCATGGAGGTCGATTAAGAACGAGGCTGAATGCGAAGGCTTTAGGCAAGCCATGCTGCGCGACGGGGTGGCTATGGTTAAGTTTTTGCGTTGGCTTGATGAGAATATGCAAGCTGGCAACGAGGTGAGCGAACTCTCCGTAGACGAGCACCTCACAGCACTACGTGCCGAACAAGAGGGTTTTAAAGAACTTAGTTTTGCCACTATAGCTGCTTGTGGCGCACATGGTGCAATCGTTCACTACGAGGCCGACAAGCACACCAATGTACGGCTACCTCAGCATGGTTTGCTCTTGTTAGATAGCGGCTCGCAGTTTGATTGTGGCACTACCGACATTACACGCACCATAGCCTTGGGCAACCTCACTGCCGAAGAACGCCACGTTTACACCTTGGTGATGAAGGGCCACTTACGCTTGGCACGTATGCATTTTCCCGAAGGCACTACAGGATTACAACTCGACCTTGCTGCCCGACAAGACATGTGGGCTGCTGGCTACGACTTTGGTCATGGCACAGGTCATGGCGTGGGTTCGCACCTCTGCGTGCACGAGGGGCCTCATCAAATAAGGAAAGATGTGCGCAACTGTACACTTGTGCCTTTTATGGAAGGCATGACCATTACCGACGAGCCTGGACTCTACATTGAGGGTAAATTTGGCGTGCGCATTGAAAACACTTTGCTATGTGTAGACGACCGCACAACCGATTTTGGGCACTTCTTGAAATTTGAAACACTCACTCTCTGCCCTTACGACCTACGACCGCTCGACCTTGCACTGCTCACAAGCGAGGAAATAGAGCAAATCAATGCTTACCACGCACACGTGAGAAAACAACTCATGCCTCTGCTTACCGACGAAGCCGACAAACTTTGGCTGGCTAAAGCTACAATGGCTATCGATGAGGAACAATAATCTATAAACAAAAGTTGCTTGATACAAATGGGTATTGAACAACTTTTCTCAAAAAACAAATTCATAAGAATGGAAACTACAAGACAACAAAAAATATCACGACTCATACAGAAAGAACTTAGCGACATTTTTCAACGCCAAACACAAGCTACTCACGGGGTATTGGTGTCGGTGAGTGCGGTGCGCATTAGTCCAGACCTAAGCATTGCACGCGGATATTTGAGCATTTTCCCCTCTGAACGTGCCGACGAAATTTTGAACAACATCAATGCTAACACACGCCAAATTCGCTATGAACTTGGCACAAGAGTGCGCCACCAATTGCGCATTATTCCCGAACTAAAATTCTTTATCGATGACTCGCTCGACTATCTTGAACACATCGACAACCTACTGAAAGCCGACGAGAAAACTGCAACAGAAAGCACCGAAGAATAAGTTTTTATTGACGAATGAATAACCGTTTTCGATTGCCCCTTTTCATTGCCTTGCGCTATCTGTTCTCAAAAAAACGCGTGGGGGCTATCAACATTATCTCGGGCATTTCGGCATTTGGAGTGGCATTTGGTACAGCGGCATTTTTGTGCATACTAAGCGTGTTCAATGGGTTTCACGACCTCATAGACTCGCTCTATACAACCTTTGACCCACAAATTGAAGTGGTGCCTACACAAAGCAAATTTGCCACAACCGACGACCCCTTGCTAACGCAAATGCAACAACTTAATGAGGTTGAAAGTGCTTCGTTTTGCCTTGAAGACAATGCTTTGATACTGTTTAGAGGCCACCCTACCGTGATTACACTAAAAGGGGTAGACGACAACTACGACAAGGTGACGGGCATACGCAACATTCTTTATGGCACTGGGAGCTACGAACTGAAACGCGGAAACATTAACTATGGCATTCCTGGCATAGGCTTAGCTTCGGCCATGGGAGGCATAGACTATGGCTCGCTACAAATATGTGCACCCAGAAAAGGCGAACAACTAAATGTGGCTAATCCTGCAGAGAGTATTAATGCCGACTTTGTGTCGTCGCCCAAGGTGTGCTTCAACGTAAACCAAAGTAAATACGACAGCAACTACCTTATCACCTCGCTGAGTTTTGCACAAAATCTGTTTGAACAACCTAACTGCATAACGGGCTTAGAGTTTAAACTGAAAGCCGGAACCGACGCAGAGCAGGTGAAGAAACAGATGCAAAAGATTGCGGGCAAACGGTTTAAAGTTATGAACCGTTTGGAACAGCAAGAGGACGTGTTCAACGTGATGAATATTGAAAAGCTGATGGCCTATGTATTCTTAACATTCATACTTTTTATTGTATGTTTCAACATCGTAGGTTCGGTGTCGATGCTTATTATCGACAAACGCTCTGACGTGGACACACTGCGCCACATGGGAGCAAATAAGCAGCTTGTTTTTAGAATATTTCTTTATGAGGGACAACTCATTACCTTGCTTGGTGCGGTAATTGGTATCGTTGTGGGGCTATGCTTGTGCTGGGCTCAGCAAAGTTTTGGACTGATTAAGATGAATGGGTCTGAAAGCAACTTTATCATCGAAGCCTACCCCGTTAGCATTCACTTCTGGGATGTTGCAATGGTGTTTGCCACAGTTATTGTGGTGGGCTACGTGTCGGTATGGTATATCGTAAAGTACTTGACTAAGAGATTTCTATAAATTCTCCCTTATACACGTCCAAAAAGCATGCGGTCGTTGCCAAAAGCGTCTTTACGAAGCGTTACATCGTGCAGCCCGTAACTGCTAAAAAGCTTGGCTGTCTGCTGCCCATAAGCACGGTTCAACTCAACCATCAAACATCCACCTGGTTGTAACAGACGCGTGGCATGTTGGCACAAAGCCCGATAAAAGCGCAAAGGGTCGGCATCTGGAACAAATAATGCTGTGTGCGGCTCGTGCGCTGTGACGTTTGTTTCCATCTCAGCCTCTTCGTGCTGACATATATAGGGCGGATTGCTCACAATGATATGATAACGTTGCGAAATGGCTATGGGTTGCAACATATCTACATGCTGAAACGCTACGTCGGCATTCAATGCTTGTGCGTTGCTGCGTGCTACAGCCAATGCTCCCTCGGATATGTCCCATGCATCAACATGGGCTTGAGGCAAAGCAAGTTTAAGGCTAATGGCTATGCAACCCGACCCTGTGCCTGCATCGAGCAGGCGTAAGGCTGCATTTGCCACGTTCATACGTTGAGCCTCATCAATGGCCCATGCTACAAGTTCTTCGGTCTCAGGACGTGGTATCAACACATCGGGCGATACCTTGAAAGTATGACCAAAGAATTGACTTGTTCCTAACACATACTGCACGGGAACACCTGCCAATAATTGTTTAGACATATAGAGTAAACGCTTGCGCTCCTCTTCAGGAAAATGCCTAACTTTGTCTGCATAAATATCGGTTCGGCTCACGCCAAATGCCTCTTCAAATACAAGAAAGGCTATGGCTCGTGCCTCACCTACACTATAAAGCGATAACAATTGAGAACGAAGAGTAGAGAAATCGGTATTCATATTCTTTATGTTTATAAAAGCTAAGTAGGTGTTCAAAATTAA
>DJEH01000076.1:5798-19415 GCA_002431845.1 Prevotellaceae bacterium UBA5903
AAACAATGTGCTAAGGCATATCAATTAATATAGAGCATGATTATGTAAATTAATTTTGAATACCTACTTAAAGACTACACTCATAATTACAAAGAGAAACGAAGGCTTGTAAGGCCAACTTCTTAATGGTATAGCCCTTTACAACTTTATTGATTGCACTTAAAAAGGACTTTCCTTCTTAAAATATATTCATCCAATGACTACAAACGAAGCATATATGCGCCGCTGCTTAGAACTGGCTCAGTACGGACGAATGCACGCTGCACCTAACCCTATGGTGGGGGCTGTGATTGTACACAACGACCGCATTATTGGCGAAGGCTATCATGCCGTATGCGGCAAAGCTCATGCTGAAGTAAATGCTATCAACTCTGTTAAACCAGAGGATCGACCTTTACTTAAAGAAAGCACTATCTACGTGAGCCTTGAGCCATGCGCACACTATGGTAAAACGCCACCTTGTGCGTTGCTCATCGTAAAAACGGGCATTCCGCGTGTTGTGGTGGGCTGTATAGACCCTTTTGCCAAGGTGCAAGGAAAGGGCATCAGCATTCTGCGCGAAGCAGGCATTGAGGTGACTGTTGGGGTGCTTGAGGACGAATGCAAAGCGCTGAACCGCCGTTTCTTTACGGCTCAAACCAAGCATCGCCCCTATGTTACACTAAAATGGGCACGCTCTGCCGATGGCTTTATTGACACTTGGCGCGAAGAGGGAACACCCGAAGAGGCTGCAAAAATTTCTACACCTTTCTCAATCATGCGTGTGCACCAACTTAGAGCTATGAACCAAGCTATTTTGGTGGGACACAACACTTTGAAAATGGACAAGCCCCAACTTAACGTGCGCCATTGGGCGGGCAATCAGCCCACACGCGTAGTACTCGGACGCGTGGCCGAAGGCGAATTGCCACACGGATGGTTGGCTTATGCCGACATCACAACCGCACTGAGCGAACTCTATCGATTGGGCATTCAGTCGTTATTGGTTGAAGGTGGACAACAAACACTTCAAAGCTTTATAGACCAAGGTCTGTGGGACGAAGCCTATGTTGAAGTGTCGGAGCAACCCTTGGGTAGCGGTGTGCCCGAACCACGACTCCCTGTGGGCATCAAACTGATCGAAGAGCGTTTCTTTGGTAGCACCATTTGGCACTACGAAGGATAAAGCACCGAGGTGACTCTTTTTACATAACGCATAAACTTGCATGACTTGTCCTGTTTTTAACGATAAGAGCATGCAAAGTTAAAAATTTATTCTATCTCTTATGCACAATATTCCTCCCGTTACACGCAACCTATTAATCATCAACGTTATTTGTTATCTTGCGCAGTCTGTTATGCGCATGTATGGCATTGATGTTACTGATTGGTTGGGACTTCACTTTGTACTGGCAGACCAATTTAATGTGTTCCAACTTGTGAGCTATATGTTCTTGCATGGTAGCTTCACTCACCTTTTCTTTAACATGTTCTCGCTATGGATGTTTGGCGGACTGATAGAACGAACATTGGGTGTGAAACGCTTTTTGACATACTACTTTGTGTGTGGAATAGGCGCCGGTATCTGTCAAGAGATATGGCAGACGGCCGACTATTTTATAGAAAATATGCAGAGTTTCACCATGGTGAACATTGGCAATGGCATTATCCCAATGGGCGAATTTTTGAACTCATGGACCACTATCGGAGCTTCGGGGGCTTGCTATGGTGTGTTGTTGGCTTTTGGTATGCTCTACCCCAATGAACGCATCATGCTGCTATTGCCACCAATACCGATGAAAGCTAAATACTTTGTGGCTGGATATGCTGCTATTGAACTTATATCGGCCTACACCTCTAACGACAATGTGGCACACTTTGCTCACTTAGGTGGTATGCTCTTTGGATGGTTCTTGATTTGGCTATGGAAACGCCGTAGCAACAGAAACACAAATGCTGGATGGGGACAATGGACTTATCCTCAGCAAAACCACAAAAACAGCGTTTGGAAGGATAAGATAAAAGGTGCTTTTACACCGCATAAAACCACTGCGGGCAATGCGCACCACACTGCAACCCGAGAAACTGATTACGAATATAATATCCGAAGCAAAGAGGAGGAGCAACGCATGGATGAAATTCTTGACAAGATCAAGCGCTCTGGGTATGATAGTTTGACTACAGATGAAAAAAGAGAACTCTTTAGAATTAGCAGGAAATAAAAGAACGCAAAGAAGCCCCCTAAACACTACTCACAAACATATATCAAAACATTGCTCATCATTGAAAAAACTATTTTCGTTCTTTAACTGGTTGGCCGTATTGCTAATGTGGGGATGTGCTGCCACTGTGTACGTAAACCCTGGCGTATACGGCAAATACTTCAGTGTTATCGGACTAACTTTCCCTATTTGTGTGGCATTGGTGCTGTTTATGGCAGTAGCTACACTGCTCTTTCAACCTAAAATGGCATGGATTCCTCTTGTGGGATTTGTGGGTTGTTGCGGTTCTATTCGCGACTATTGCCCTTTAAATCTTTCATCACCTCCACCTAAAAACACATGGAAAGTAATGTCGTACAACACAATGAGCTTTGGCAACTGGGAAAAGGATGAACAAACAGGAGAGTACGAAGCGGCACGCTACATCTGTTCTCAACAACCTGACATTGCATGTCTGCAAGAGATAGCCTTTCGTAACGACGAAGACCACGAATTGGTGCAGAGAACTGTGAAGCGCTACAAGCTACACTTTGACTGGAGTTTCGTAGGTGGGAGCAAAGTGGGAGTTATCTCTAAATTTCCTATCGCTAAGAACGAAATGATATGTCACTCCGAATGTAATGGTGCTGTGGCTTTTTATCTTACGCCCAAAGCTAAAGACACTGTTGTGGTGGTATGTGCTCATTTAGAATCGATGCGACTATCACAAAAAGAACGCACTAATTATAAAGAAATAGTAGAAAACCCCGAGCAAATTGATGAAGTTCATGGCAAATTAAGCCTTATCAAAAAGATTGCTACAGGTGGGCAAGAAAGGGCACATCAGGTAGATACGCTGATGGCGTTCCTTGACAAACATGCCCACTCAAAGATTATTCTGATGGGCGACTTTAATGACACCCCCATCAGCTATGCCCACCACATGGTGTGCAATAGGCTGACCGATGCTTACAGAGCTACGGGTAATGGTATAGGTCGCTCGTTTAACAAAGATGCTATCTATGTGCGTATCGACAACATCTTTTGTTCATCACACTTTAAACCCTACGCTGTGAAGGTAGACGATAGTGTTCCCTTCTCTGACCATTATCCTATTATTGGATATTTAAAAGAACAATAGCTCTAAATAGGTGTTCAAAATTAATTGATATGAATACCTACTTATACAAAAATAAAATATGTTCTCAAACACACGTGTGCAACTAACCAAGTTGAGCACGCATGGTTTGAGAACTTTTTCGTATTATACACTGGGCAACGAATGACCATTTATCTTTCGGTAAAGGTCGAGGGCATAAACATCTGTCATGCCCGATATATAGTCAAGGGCAGCCATAAGACGGTCGCCCTCACGCATGGCACATACTTCATACTGCGATGGCACTTGCTGCAAGAGCAACTGTGAATAAGCCTTGTCGGGGGCCATCACAGCATCGGTAATTAGCTCAAGTAAGGTGTAGATAATGTGGTAACCAGCTAAGTCTACATCCGTTACTTCATGACAACGATAAATGCGCGTTTTTGCCACTTGTTCGCACTGCTTATAGGCGGTACGTAGGATTGGTGGCAAATGATCAATGAGTGAACCTGTAAATGTACCAGCTAATATCTGCTGCTCATTCTCTAAGAAAATGCTGACGCAAGCTCTTTCAAGCGCATTAATAACACATGAGCGGTAGTAAACTATCTTGTCGTCTACATCGGTATCGGGCGTATAACGTTGGCGAAGCCTTGCTTGCTCTTCTTCTTCAAAAAACGATAGGAAGAGATTCATGGCTTGTTCATCAGAGAGCAACCGCAGTTTGTGCGCATCTTCAATATCCATGATTTCGTAGCAAATGTCGTCTGCAGCCTCAACAAGATATACCAACGGATGACGTGCAAAGCGCACAGCTCCGTTAGGGAAATCGGACAAACGCTTCAGTCCTAAAGCATCAGCAATGTGTAGATAGGTAGCACGTTCAGCCTCAAAGAATCCAAACTTGGGCTTTGTTATCGCGCCATCTGAGCCATAAGGATATTTTACTATTGATGCAAGCGTGGCATAGGTCATTACAAAGCCTCCACGACGACGCCCATTAAAGTGGTGAGTCAATAGTCTGAAAGTATTGGCATTTCCGTCAAACCGCGTTATATCAAGCCACTCTGCTTCGGAGAGTTTTTCGCCTCGTCCTGTTATCAGATTGTGCAGTTCAGCTCCCTTACCTTCGCTAAAATAAGTACGTATGGCACGCTCGCCAGAGTGTCCGAAAGGTGGATTGCCCATATCATGTGCTAAACATGCAGCACTCACTATGGCGCCCAAACTCGTTACCTCTGTATCGGCAAGCTCGGGATGCATATTGATTAGTTCACGGCTAATATCCGTTCCTAACGACCGCCCAACGCTTGATACCTCAAGGCTATGCGTGAGCCTATTGTGCACGAACACACTGCCTGGAAGCGGAAATACTTGCGTTTTATTTTGCATACGTCTAAAAGCAGCAGAAAAGATAAGGCGGTCGTAGTCGCGCTGAAATTCGGTGCGTCGTTCTTCAAGCGGTTTAGGCTTATTTTCCTTGCCAAGACGCTTAGACGAGATAAGAGTTTGCCATTTCATAATCATTGAGTTTTCCTTTTTTCATTGCAAAAGTATTAAAAAGCAAGCACAACACGTCTTTATTGCCCTAAAATCACTAATTTTGCTTTTCTTTGTAACGACATATCATCCTTGTAAAAAATGAAAATCAAAATAGTAAACAATTCGAACAATCCACTACCTGAATATGCCACCGAACAAAGTGCAGGGCTTGACTTGCGTGCCAATCTTACAGCAGACGTAACGTTGCAACCCTTAGAAAGACGTCTCATCCCCATTGGATTGCGTATTGCACTGCCCAAAGGCTATGAGGCACAAGTGCGTCCGCGCTCTGGCTTGGCACTAAAGCATGGCATCACACTGCTCAACACTCCTGGAACTATCGATGCCGACTATCGTGGCGAAATAGGTGTGATAATGGTTAATCTGTCAAACGAGCCATTCAAAATAACACACGGCGACCGCATTGCTCAACTTGTTATTGCTCGCTTTGAACACGCTGATTGGGACATTGTTGAAAGCCTTGACGAAACAAGCAGAGGCGAAGGAGGGTTTGGACACACGGGTAAGGAATGACCCCAGCGGTACATGGCTATTGCCTCCAATGCTATATGCGTTAGCCACACCAATCAACACCATTTTATATCTTACAAAACACTATTTATCTTTAAAAAACAAAAGGCTTAGTATGCGCTTTAAGTTGCAACACATTATATGGCTAATCACGTTAGTGTGTGTGGCATCATCATGCCACACGCAACGGTCGGCACATACCCAAGCTATACAACCAAGCATAAAGACTACCTCAACAACCTTAAACCTACCACCGCATACTTCGACAATTAGTTACAAGCAAGAACGACGATTTAACGAGCTCTTTCTTGAAGCCATACGCCAAAAAGAGGCTGACCACATTGATGCTGAATACGAACTGCTTGACGCTGCACTTAAACTCAATCCTAACGCATCTGAAGCCATTTACGAAATGGGACTGCTCAAGCTATCTTACTCATCATTTTCAGACACTTTGTCGCGTGCACAGGGCGACTCGTTGCTACACAAGGCTGTGAGAATAGACAACAAAAACGTTTATTACAAAGAGGCACTTGCCACATATTTGGCCAATAGTGCTAAATATAGAGAGGCGATAGCCCTCTATGAAGAATTGGCAGACGAGAAAGAAACAGACGAAACACTAAGCGTGTTGATATGGCTCTACAAAACAAGTGGAGACTATGCTGGCGCTATCCGCACTATCGAAAGATTAGAACGTATTGATGGAAAGTCGGAACAATTGAGCATTGAAAAGTTTCAAACATACTTGGCTATGAAGGACGACGAACACGCCTATCAAGCTATTGAAGACCTTTGTGCTGAATATCCATACGACCTACGCTATCGTGTGCTCTTGGGCGATTTATACGACCAACATGGCTATCATGAACAAGCTCTCTATATCTACAAGGATGTGCTAACAGCAGAGCCAGACAATAGTTACGCACAAATCTCGCTACTTGCCTATTACAAAGCAGCGCAAGCAGATTCTTTATACTTAGACCTCCTGCAAAAGGTGGTGCTTAACCCACACACTCAAAGCGGTGCACGCTTAGAAGCCATGAGAGGCTATGCCGCAGACAATATAAAAAATGGAGGTGACTCATTGGCTGTATTGTCACTATTCAAAAAGGTACTAAACAGTCCACAAGAGAGCCGCGACATGGCTGAACTCTATGCCTATTATGTAATGGGCAAGCATATGCCTACAGACAGCATACTCAGTGCACTTCACAATATTTTAGAGGTTGAACCCGACTATACAAAGGCTCGTCTACAAGTCCTACTCATTCTGCTTCAGCAGGGCAACATGGAACAAGTAACCAATACCTGCCACGAGGGAGAACTTTACGACCCTAACGAAGTTACATTTTACTACTACGAGGGCACCGCTCTCTACCGTTTGGGGCGTGACAAGGAGGCCATCCGGCAACTACAAAAGGGTGTAGAACGGATTAACGATGATACCGACCGGCAATTGGCATCAGACATTTATGCACTGCTTGGTGATGTGCTACATGGTTGCACCTACAAAGAGGATGCATACGTGGCATACGAAAAGGCCTTAGAGTATAACCCTAAGAATTTATTGTGCCTTAACAACTATGCTTACTTCCTTTCGCTTGATGGCAAGCACCTTGACAAAGCCGAACAAATGAGTCGTCGCACCATAGAGGCAGAGGGCGACAATGCTACTTATCTCGACACTTACGCTTGGATACTCTACCTCAAACGCGACTATAACCAAGCACGCATCTACATGGACGAGGCACTGCTCTTTACCAACGAAACGGCAGAGAATGCATCCATATTTGAACATGCAGGCAACATTGCATACAAATGTGGCAACCGCTCGCAAGCACTCGTTTATTGGAAAAAAGCACTATCGCTCTACACCGACAAAGCAAGCAAAAGAAGGGTGCAACAAAAAGTGTGGCGTCGCAGGATTTAGCATAACACCATTGTTTAACTATCTCACATATAATAAGTAAATACATTCATCAACCATATAATGAAAAAGTACATTTTCTTTTGCTTTGCACTCCTCGCTCTTGGTGCATGCAAATCATATAAGAATATTGAAAAAGAAACGGCTACAACTGTTAGCAGCAAGCCTCAAACCACCACTATAGCCTCAACAACCAAGCACAATGCTATTACAGCTACAAGTGTGGCACAAAAGGTGATGGCACAACATGCCACCAAAAACATCATTACTGCCAATGCTAAAGTAAAACTTTCGGGCATCGGAGGTAAAGATTTAAGCGTCAATGGCAAGCTACAAATGAAGCGCGACAACGTTATTCGCATATCACTTCGCTTCTTAGGAATGGAGGTTGGTATGCTTGAATTTACCCCTCAAGATGTACTTGTCATCGACCGTATAAACAAACAGTACGTACGTGCAGCATATAGCGAAGTGAGTTTCTTGAAGCAAGCAAACCTCGACTTCTATGCATTGCAATCACTCTTTTGGAATGAACTATTCCTACCCGGACAACGTTCGGTTAGCACAAGCGATTTAAATCGTTTCACTCTCAGCACTGTGAACGATGAATTTATACTTACCCCTAACAATACTCCTAAACTCACCTATAACTTTATTACAGACCAAGCCTCATCGCTTATCCAACGCATACAAGTGCATGGAAGTTCGGCTTCAGACAAAGGCGATTTTACTTTTGAATATGCTAATTTCCGCACGCTAAGCGGCCATCCATTCCCCACGAGCATGGACATGAGCGTAACAGGTACAGGCAAGGATATTTCGCTTTCGCTCGGTCTTTCGGGCCTTAGCAATGAAGGAGCATTTGAAACAAACACTACTATATCATCTAAATACACACGCAGAAGCGTAAAGGATGTATTGGGAAAACTCTTCTAAAAAATACACTTTCGTCGCATGATTAGATATCTCCTCACTCTATTGCTTGCGATTGTTGTCTGCACAGACCTAACGGGCCAAACCAACAAAAAGATACGATCGCTGCAGAAGCAACAAACCTCTCTAAAGAACAGCATTGCCAACCAAGAAAAAATGCTAAAGTCCACTAAAAAGGACGTTACTTCACAATTGGCTAACTTGCAAGTGATAAACGTACAAATAGAGGGGCAACAAAAATACGTAAACGGCATACATGCTGAACTTACAGAACTTGCCACTAGCATTAGTGGACTAGAACATCAGCTACACCTACTCGAGACCGATATTGCCGTATGCAAACGCCGTTACCAGCGCTCTGTTACCTATATGTTTCGTCATAGAATGCAGGTGTCAAAATGGCAATTCATACTCTCTGCCAAGAACTTCAGAGATATGTACAGACGTCTGCGCTATATGTCGGAGTTCAGTCGTTACCAACGTGCACAAGCAGAGATAATACGTCAGAAGGAGCGTGTAGTTCAAGCCAAACGCAACGAACTATTAGGACTGAAAACCGAAAAAAACAAACTTTATAAAGAAGGTCAAGCCGAAACGCAAAAGTTGCAAGGCCAACAGCAGGAACGCCAACAAGTGGTAAACGACCTCAACAAACGGCAGCAAGAATTACAAGCTTCTATTGCACAACAGCGTAAAAAGGCTGCGGCTCTTGATGCTCGTATTGACCAACTCATTCAGCAAGAAATAGCTGCTGCCGAACGTCGCCGCAAGGCTGAAGAAGAGCGACGTCGGAAGGCTGAAATGGCAAGACAAGCCAAGCTCAAAGCCCAACGCGAACAAGCGGCACGCGCAAAAGCAGCACGTGAGAAAGCTGCACGCGAAAAGGAAGAACGCGAAAGACAGTTGGCTGCAGCGCAACGTAATAGGACGAACAAGGCGAATGCAAAATCCAATAAGTCTGCAAGTAAAAACAGCGATAGACTTGTTGCCAAGAATAGCACTAAGAACTCTGCATCTCGTCGCGTCAAGCCCGTTGAAACAGAAGAACAGCACACGCCAACCTTCACCTACTCCAGCAATGCAGACAATGCTATCAATGGTAGTTTTGCAGCCAATCGCGGACGCTTACCCATGCCTATTACGGGTGGATATGCCATTACACGCCACTACGGAAGCTACAATGTAGCAGGACTTAAGGGCGTACAACTCGATAGCAAGGGCATCAACATAACGGGGCATTCTGGTGCACAGGCACGTGCGGTATATGCAGGAGAAGTTACTGCCATCTTTGCCTACGGAGGCATGTACAACATCATTGTACGTCATGGATCATACATGTCGGTATATTGCAACCTTTCATCAACTTCTGTACGCCAAGGTCAACAAGTACAAGCGCGACAAACGCTCGGCACCATTGCCACCGACGCATCGGGTAATTGCACCCTGCACTTCCAACTTCGCAAAGAGACCTCTAAGCTCAACCCTGAAGCATGGCTTGGTAGATAACCCATATAAGGCATATAAGCCATCTTAAAAGCCTATTGCAAAGGATTTCAAACAGCATAAAATGCGACCTATATGGGCTCTAAAAAAGGCGAGAGAAATGTATAGTTGCCATAGTGCAATTATTATTTCTCTCGCCTTTTATTTTGTCTGCACATCCCCCACTATACAAAAAGAAGTATCGCTATGGTAGGGGTAGCAACAATATGCAACGCGCAAACATACACTCATAGCAACCATACATTTCCTATAAAAAGCCCACATTTCTCATAGCAAGCACACAATTAAAAAAGCTCCGCAACGCCCTATATGAGCCTTGCGGAGCTTTTTATTATATTACAATAATTGTATTGTTACATTATTTCAAGTAGTGGTTTATGCCTCTTTCTTTTCAAGTTTACGGCCGATAGTGCGGTATGCAATAGGAGCTGCAAGGAAGATAGAAGAGAGCGTACCGAAGATTACACCCAATATCATGGCAAAGGCAAATGAGCGGATGCTATCGCCACCAAGGATAAAGATGCAGAGCAACACGAGCAACGTGGTGCATGAAGTCATTACGGTACGTGATAGAGTACTATTCAACGAGTTGTTAAATAGGTCGAAGTAGTTTTGAGTTGGGTGAAGTTTGATATTTTCACGCATACGGTCAAATACCACCACCTTATCGTTGATAGAGTAACCAATAACGGTCAAGATAGCACCGATAAAGGTTTGGTCTACCTCAAGCGAGAAACCTATCCAACCCCAGCAGATACTGAACATACCGATAACAAGCAACGTATCAAATACCAATGCCACGACAGAACCAACTGAGAAGGCAATGTTGCGGAAACGGATAAGGATGTACACGAAGATTGCTACAAGCGACAATACAACGGCGATGATAGCACCACGAGTCATATCGGCAGCCACTGTAGGACCTACCTTTTGTGCCGATACAATAGAGCCACCCTTGTGGTTATCGCGGTCGATAAATGTCTTATAGTCGGCCTTGATAAGGTTTGCATCGTGCAAGGCATCAAAGATAAAGCGCTCTACATCTTGGTCGATGCTTTCGCTATCGTCGTTGATACGGTAGTTAGTAGACAGGCGTACTGCATCGTTATTAGTTGTAGAGATAGCAATAGCTGTTACGATAGCATTAGGATCTTTAGCTTGTACCTTCTCTGCCACAGCCTTCTGCACTTGTTCAGGAGTTACACCCTTCTGCTCAAACTCAATAACGTAGTTGCGACCACCAGTAAAGTCAATACCACTTGACAAGCCACGAGTGCAAAGGAAGGCAATAGCAATAACAGCACCCACGATAAACACGTAGATAGAACGCTTGCCCATCTTCATAAAGTTGAAGTGCTTGCCTACCAAGAAGTTCTTAGACATGGCTGTAGTAAAGGTCAAGCCCAACCACTTGTCTTTGTTAAGATAGTGTTCGAACACGATACGTGACACCCATACAGCAGTGAAGAACGAACATACGATACCAATACCTAATGTCATGGCGAAACCACGAATAGGACCTGTACCGAAATTGTAAAGGATAATTGCTGTGATGATTGATGTGAGGTTAGAGTCGAAGATAGCAGAGAACGCATTGCCATAACCCTCAGCAAGAGCGGTTTTAATGCCCTTACCAGCCTTTAGCTCTTCCTTAGTACGTTCGTAGATAAGCACGTTGGCATCAACTGCCATACCAAGTGATAGCACCATACCAGCAATACCGCTCATGGTTAGTGCAGCCTGGAATGAGGTGAGAATACCAAAGGTGAAGAAGAAGTTCAATATCAATGCTACGTTAGCTACCATACCTGGTATAACACCGTAGAAGCAGCACATAAAGATCATCAAGAGCACAAATGCTACGATACAAGCAGTGAAACCAGCTTGGATAGATGCAGCACCAAGGCTCGGACCAACTGTCTCTTCTTGTACAATCTTTGTTGGAGCAGGCATCTTACCACTCTTCAACACGTTTGCCAAGTCGCGAGTATCATCGGTTGTAAAGTTACCCGAGATTTGAGAGTTACCACCCGTAATCTCGCTCTGTACAACAGGTGCACTATATACAAAGCCATCGAGCACAATCGCTACGGGCTTTTTCAAATTCTTTTTAGTCAAATTAGCCCAATCGCGTGCACCACTCTGTGTCATTGTCATGCTTACAATAGGACGATGGTTCTGATCAAAGTCGTCTTTAGCGTCTTCTATCACGTCGCCTTGCATTGAAGGTTGGCCATTGATAGCACGGAGAGCATAGAGTTCAAACACGTTTGATTTCATGCCATCAGCACTCTTAACGCCCCAAGCCAAACGCAAGTCGGCAGGGAGTACAGCCTCAGCAATGGCGCTGTGTATCATCTTGTTCACCTCAGCAGTGTCGCGTGCAACAGCGTAACCAACTACGCAACCATTAGGCTGCATACCTTGTATTTGAGCTAACTTGCTGAACAAAGGATGTTGTTCTTTTACGCTTTTCTTTGCAGCTGCAGCCTTTGTTGAATCGGTTGCAGTAGTGTCTTTACCGCCAGCAAGACGTGTGTCAAGCGTAGTAAGCGACGACTGCAATTCAGCCAAAGTGTAGGTTTCCCAGAACTCAAGGTTTGCACTACCTTGTAGCAACTTACGCACACGCTCAGGCTCTTTAATACCAGGCATCTCTACCATGATTTGACCAATTTGGCCCTTACCACGTAGAATTTGGATGTTAGGCTGAGCCACACCAAAGCGGTCAATACGAGAGCGAACCACCTTGTTAGAGTTTTCAACGGCTACGTTCACCTCTTCGTTGAGCGCTTTCTTTACGTCAGCATCAGTTGAGTTGTAAGAGATGTTTTGGTTGCTAAGCTTTGCGGCAAAGATGCCACCAAGCTTGTTCTGTCCGTTTTGGCTTTCGAAAGCACTTACAAAAGCATCTACGAAGTCTACATTACCTTTTTTGGTTTGAGCCACAGCTTCGTCATAAGCTTTCTTAAACTTGGGGTCGTTAGCACTTTCGCCAGCGAGGTTCTTTACCACGTCGGGAACGCTCACCTCAAGCACTACATTCATACCGCCCTTAAGGTCAAGACCTAGGCCGATTTGCAATGCCTCGCAATCCTTGAGCGTTTTACCAAGCCAAACAGTCTCGTTACGCATGGAGTCAAGGTAAGCTGCGCCATCCTTGCCGTGAGCCGTCATTTGCTCTGCTTGTGCCTCATACTTGTGTGTAGGGTATGAGAAACTCAGATACATGAGGCAAATCAAGGACAGTAACACTGCAATTACTTTAACAAATCCTTTGTTTTGCATTGTGTGATTGTGTGATTATTTATTAATTTTAATATTTGTTTTTCTGCCTGTTCTGTCTAAGGTGTAATAGCTATAATAAAGATGCGTCTGCATGCATCCACATTTATGCCAATGGCATTTATACACACCTTTGAACGTGCAAATATACACGATTTTTTTTGAAAGTTAGCGTTTTATAGGCTTATTGTCTTATTATTTTAATTATTAGTTGGGTATTCTTGCTATTTTGTGTACAAGCGTAAGGAATAAACGCCTCTTTTAATTGCACAAATTGCATTTAAATGAGTGAAAAGCGGCCTTCGGATGTTACTATTTTCTTAAAAAGACGATACTCAAAAAAAATAATTTTGCACACTTGTTTGATAATTCATGAAAGTTTGTAATTTTGCGTTTAGATAAAGCATGCAAGTGCCCAATGAGCCTTACAAGCTCGTAGCATTTACCCTTTATCTTCCCTTAATATAATAAGAGCTATTGTGTTGCACTAAGCAAAAGCCACGATGCAAGCACATAGTGTTAGAACGAACTTTATTAAGTAACACAAACTTTTTTTTAGTATAAATTATTATGGCATTTTTAACTAATGACAAACTCTTGATCGTCGGTGCCGG
>DJEH01000066.1 GCA_002431845.1 Prevotellaceae bacterium UBA5903
CATATACAAATGAAGAAATCGAACCATAGCATTCCTTTATACAGCAATTCTGCCTCAGATAATTACGACGGAAGCATTACAACCATCTTTCTTCGACGCGGAAAGAGTGAGAGTCTTAAGCGTTTTCACCCTTGGGTGTTTTCTGGAGCCATAGCAGGTGCCAATGGCAAACTTAACGAGGGCGACATCGTACGCATTGTTTCAAACGAAGGTGAACTTATGGGATATGGTCACTATCAAATTGGTTCGATTGCCGTGCGTATGCTCACGTTTGATGAAGAGCCTATTGATGCCAATTTTTGGAAGACGCGTTTACAAGAAGCTTTTAGTCTGCGCACGGCCTTGCAACTCACCCACCGCGAGGATAACAACATTTACCGCCTTGTACACGGCGAAGGCGACCGTTTGCCAGGCCTTGTTATTGACGTATATGGCAAAACTGCCGTGATGCAAGCCCATTCCGTAGGTATGCATGTTTGCCGCGAAGTAATTGCAGATGCCCTTATTGAGGCATCGAATGGGCTGATTGAGAATGTTTATTACAAGTCAGAGACTACCCTCCCCTTCAAGGCCGACCTTCATCAAGAAAATGGTTTTCTTCGTGGTGAAGACGATGGCAACATTGCCATAGAAAACGGACTTAAATTCCATATAGATTGGCTTAAAGGTCAAAAGACGGGTTTTTTTGTAGACCAAAGAGAGAACCGCTCTCTGCTCGAACACTATGCTAAGGGGCGCAACGTGCTCAACATGTTTTGCTANNAAAGGGCGTTCTGTGCTGAATATGTTTTGTTATACGGGGGGATTCTCTTTTTATGCCATGCGAGGAGGAGCGAAGCTGGTTCATTCTGTTGACAGTTCAGCAAAGGCAATATCTTTAACGAACAAAAATGTCGAGTTGAATTTCCCTGGAGATCCGCGCCATGAAGCTTATGCGGAAGATGCCTTTAAGTATTTGGAGCAGATGGGAAGCAACTATGACNNCTCAACATGTTTTGCTACACTGGTGGTTTCAGCGTTTATGCCATGCGTGGTGGCGCCAACATGGTACACTCTGTAGACTCGTCTGCCAAGGCTATTGAGCTTACCAGAGCCAACGCTTCGCTCAACTTTCCTGGCGATACACGTCACGAAGCATTTGCCGAAGACGCCTTTAAGTTTCTTGAGCAGGCAGGACATAACTACGATCTCATTGTGCTCGACCCCCCTGCATTTGCCAAGCATAAAGATGTTTTAAGGAACGCATTGCAAGGTTACCGCAAGTTGAATGCAATCGCCTTTGAAAAGATCAAGCCAGGTGGAATCTTGTTCACTTTTTCTTGCTCGCAGGNNTATACTCGCCTCAATGCCATTGCCTTTCGCAAGATACGCAAGGGGGGAATAATCTTCACTTTCTCGTGCTCACAAGCTGTAAATAAAGATCAATTTCGTTTAGCAGTCTTTACTGCTGCTGCCCAAAGCGGACGCCACGTGCGCATACTCCACCAACTTCACCAACCTGCCGACCACCCTATCAATATCTATCACCCCGAGGGAGAGTACTTGAAAGGTTTGGTTCTCGAAGTTGAATAAAGTCCCCACAACCACCTACATACAAAAAGTGCTGGATACATCTACATTTACTTGTATCCAGCACTTTTTGTATATTTCCATGCTATGTCACCTCTACCATATTGGCAGAGAGAAAGTATGCCTTTAGAGGGTGGATGGTAATTTTTTACGATAGAGGCATAGGCTCCTATTCCATATCGTGTTGTGTCGCTATACCTTATCTCCACTTGGTTTTGCTTAAATCATCGCAAAGCGGCTAAATTGTCTTTAAGTTGCTGCAGACGGCTAACCCCTACAATCACACTCGTCACCTCTTTGTGCAAAAGTACCCAGCGCAGCGCATACTGAGCCAGCGTTACCCCTTGCGTTGTAGCTTCAGCATTCCAGCGGTTAAGATTGGCCATAAGTTGGGGCGTTAAGAGCGATTCTTTTAGCGTTACGTCGGTTCGCATACGCGAGTCGATGGGAATGCCCTTTAGGTAGCGGTCGGTAAGCAAGCCTTGTGCTAAGGGCGAAAATGCCACAAACCCGCAGTTAAGTTGGCGAATGGTGTTGAGCACCCCATCGGTTTCTACTGTGCGATCAAGCATATTGTAGCGCCCTTGATAAGTGAGCAAGCGTACATGCTGCTCCTTAAGATAAGCATGAGCATAAGCCAATGCTTGCGCTGGCCATCGCGACAAACCTACATAGAGAGCCTTGCCTTGCTTTACGATGTCGGCCAAGGCTTGTAGCGTTTCGTCAAGGGGAGTTAAAGGGTCGTAACGATGCGAGTAAAATAAATCTACATAGTCTACCTGCATGCGCTTTAGGCTCTGCTCTAAACTTGCCATAAGATATTTACGCGAGCCCCAATTGCCATACGGTCCTGGCCACATGTCGTAGCCTGCCTTGGTTGATATAAACAACTCATCGCGGTAAGGACGGAAGGATGTTTGCATCACTCTGCCAAACGTCTCCTCGGCCGACCCATAGGGAGGCCCGTAGTTGTTGGCCAAATCAAAATGGGTGATGCCATGGTCAAAAGCATATTGCAACATCTTTTCGCTTTCTGAAAAAGGGTGAGTGGCTCCAAATCCCTTCCATAGTCCAAGCGAAATTTTGGGCAACAAAATGCCACTATCTCCGCAACGTTGGTATAAACTATCTGCCTCGTCATAGCGTTGAGGATTGGCTTGATATTTTAAATTATCATACATAAACTTGTGCCGAATTTATTTATAGGGTTAGTGCTAATTAAATTCTGTTAAGTAGGTGTTCAAAATTATATAAATTAATTTTAAATACCTACTTATAATTAATTGTGTTTAGAGATAAAACAAGGCCTATACCTATTCGCTTACAAAAATAGTCAAAGTTTTTAAACCCAAACCAACAAAATACTAAAAACTATCTCCCAACGAATGGGCTTAATCCGAAAAATAGAACAATATTTTTTGTACACCTTACAGCTCAAAATAGAAGTGCACAAGGGCTCAAAAAGGCTAAAATTTGAAGTTGAAATGGTATTTTTCGCTTATCAAAGCACAAGGATACGTATCCTTACCCCCTAAGGATACGTATCCTTATACCCTAAGGATGCGTGTTCTTATACCCTAAGGATACGTATTCTTTCACCCTAAGGATACGTATCCTTAGGATTTCGCAATGTATTTTAGAGCTAAAAATACAACATTCTATGCCTCAAATAAAGCATAAACTATTGATAATCATCACCTTACGACAAAACTCTCATAATTTCGTTTTTTTTGAGTACAAGCAGTACTGGTTAAAAACAAGCGAATTATGAAGCACTGTTTTTTTGCATTTAAGGAAAAATTGACCAATCTGCATATTATTTCCAACCCCCATAATGTTTGTTCTGCACAAAAAGTTCGGCAAACAATACCACGATATGCCCTCATCAAGTTGCTACCAAACAACGCTGGCCATAGTACATACATACCTCAGAATTAATTTGTAACTTCGCATTAAATAAAATAATATACATAGAACATGACTCCCCTACTCGACATACAACATCTTTCAAAACGCTTTGGTGCACTCGAATTGTTCAACGACATTAGTTTTTCAGTGGCCGAGGGGCAAAAGGTGGGACTGATTGCGCACAATGGCGCAGGCAAGAGCACATTGCTCAACATCTTGGCTGGACACGAGGACTATGATGGTGGCGAAATTATTATGCGGCGCGATGCAAGCATTGCTATCCTTGAGCAGTCGCCCGTGTTCGAACCTGGTACCACGGTTATTGATGCTTGTTTTCAGCGTGCTGGTGCGCTCTCGCAGCTTATTAGCCAATACGAGCAATGTATTGCCACGCCGGGCAATCCCGGGCTCAACAAACTCATTGACGAGATGGAACGCTGCAATGCATGGGACTTTGAACTGAGGGCAAAGCAAATTTTGTCAAAGCTCAACATCACCAACTTTACGCAGTCCGTTGAAGAACTTTCGGGCGGACAACTTAAGCGTGTGGCACTGGCTAATGTGCTTATGGCCGACCCCGACCTATTGGTTCTTGACGAGCCTACCAACCACCTTGACCTCACGATGATTGAGTGGCTTGAAAACTATTTGCAACGCACCACTAAGACCTTGCTTATGGTTACTCACGACCGCTACTTCCTTGACAACGTGTGTCACGAAATTCTTGAGCTTGACAACGAAACGCTTTATGCCTATGCTGGCAACTACGAATATTATCTTGAAAAGCGCGACCAACGCATTCAAGCAGAGAATGCTAACATTGCCCGGGCCAACAACCTTTACCGCAAAGAGCTTGACTGGATGCGACGCATGCCATGCGCCCGCGGCACAAAAGCACGCTACCGCAAGGAGGCTTTTGCCGAACTCGAACAAAGGGCCAAACAGCGACGCGAGGAGCGTGCTGCACGCTTAGAGGTGAAAAGCGGATACATAGGTAGCAAAATCTTTGAGGCTGAATATGTAAGCAAGGCTTTCAACATACCACAAACCGACGGAAGCACTGGTAAAAAAATAATACTCAACAACTTTTACTACAACTTTTCGCGTTTCGAGAAGATGGGCATCGTAGGCGGAAATGGTACGGGCAAGAGCACTTTTATCAAGCTATTGCTTGGCATTGAGGCTCCCGACTCGGGGCGTTTTGTTGTGGGAGAGACTGTTAGGTTTGGCTACTTCTCGCAAGAAGGCATGAACTTTGACGAGCGCGACAAGGTGATAGATGCCGTGCGCAAGCATGCCGAGTTTATCGATCTTGGGGGCGGTCGTCACCTTTCGGCCATGCAGTTCCTTACGCATTTTCTTTTTCCGCCAGCTCGTCAGCAAGACTACATTTACAAGCTTTCAGGAGGCGAACGACGTAGGCTACAGCTATGTACGGTGCTCATGAAGAACCCCAACTTTTTGGTGCTCGACGAACCTACCAACGACCTCGACATTGCCACACTACAAATTCTCGAAGAGTATTTGCAGGACTTTAAGGGCTGTGTAATCGTAGTGAGTCACGACCGCTACTTTATGGACCGTGTGGTAGACCACCTGCTGGTGTTTAACGGCGAGGGAAGTATTGACGACTTCCCGGGCAACTATTCTGAATACCGCGAATGGAAGTCGCTACGCGACAACGAAGTACAAGCGGCTAAAGAAGAAAAACGCAAAGAAGAGGCTAAAAAGGCTAACTCAACCGATGCGCAAGACTCTAAAAAAACATGGGGAGGCGAAAGGAAACGACGTCTTACTTTTAAAGAAAAACAAGAACTAAAGCAACTTGAAGAGCAAATTGAGGCGCTCGAAAACGAGAAAAAAGAGATTGAAGACGCCCTCTGTTCGGGCAGTCTGTCGGTAGACGAACTCACCGAAAAGAGCAAACGCTTGCCCCTACTTGCCAACGAACTCGACGAGAAATCTATGCGTTGGCTCGAACTGAGCGAAATAGAAGAATAAGTAGGTGTTCAAAATTAT
>DJEH01000131.1 GCA_002431845.1 Prevotellaceae bacterium UBA5903
TAAACAATTTATTTTAATGCATCTTAAATGAGTTCGCAAATAGTTTAAGCTCTACTCTATTTGCCACACAACAAACGCATTCCAAAAACAAAGTGTCAAGCACTCTTTTAATACCTAAAGAATACTTGACACTTAAAATATTATATGATGCTATCCTTAGAAATCAGCATCAAATATTATTGCTTACTGAATCTTAACAGTAGCACGACGGTTGTAAGAGAATGGAGAGAGGTTCATCACACCACCCTTAGCTTCAGTGATAATGTTATCACGATTTACACCCATCTTAACGAGTTCGTTAGCAACAGTTTGTGCACGACGCTCAGAAAGTTTTTGGTTGTACTCAGCCGAACCAGTCTTGCTATCAGCATAACCAGTAACAACAATCTTAGAGTTGTTAGCCTTTGCATATTCAGCAAGTTCCTTAACGTTAACAAGATCCTTGCGGCTTGCAACCTTTGCAGAATTGATATTGAAGAATACGCTAGAAGTAGTACCAACAAATTCCTTAGTTGAATTGTTAGTTACAGCTTCATTCTTAGCATTTGCCAACATCTCGCGCAAACGAGTATTTTCGTCTTGTTGTTCCTTTATGCTTTGGTTGAGAGATTCAACTTGTTCTTTGTTCATAGCCATCAGAGCATCAACATCGGGCACCTTGTCCCAAGTGTGCTTGCCAAGATTGTAAGTTACACCAAGGTCAAGAGTCAAGTCCTTATCCCAGTGTCTCATTTTAGTCTTCTTGTAGTTGCTCCATTTATCATTTGTAGCATGGTCAAGAGAACCTTCTGCTGCACCTACATGAAGATCTGCGAAAAGTTGAACACGGCTACTTACACGGAAGTTGTTCAACAAACCTGCTGTATAATAGATATCAGCATTTTTACCATCGCTCCAACGAGTTGCAACACCAATACCTACGTAAGGAATGAAATTCCAAACGCGAGTCTCGCTATAACCGCAGAACATATTAGAAAGATTGAACATTACATCCTCGTGTACATTCAAACTTGTGAAGAGTGGATGATGGTTTTCAGTATAAACCTCTTTACCCTTGATAGCATCGAACTTAGTACGAAGACCAAGACCTGGAGTAAACCACTTACCAACAGCTACTGTAAAACCGATAGTACCACGGTTGTTGCTGAAAGGGTTTTTGCTTACACCACTCTCTTGTGAAGAGTAGTAAGCCTTACCAGAAATACCACCGCTAACAAACCAGTTAGCCCAAAATGAGTTTGTTGCTACACTATACTTTTTGGTAGGAACTGCGTCCTGAGCCAAAGCCGTTGAGGTCGAAGCAAGACCTACAAGGGCAAGTGCAATCATTAATTTTCTCATAATTAGATGATTTGAAACTATTAATATATTTTGTTTTATTCTTTTTTATGGTCCGAATGTGTTAGTTCTTAGGCATTTTCACATTCCACTTACTGCAAAGATAATGATATTATATCACAGCAAACAAATTTTTAGCAAAAAAAATGCTTTTCGGTGTTATTTAACCACCATATTGTAATATTCATTGAACGTTCGCAACCTTATTTGGGCGCAGAAATCATTTTTTTAGGCTAGCTAACATATTTTTAGGACTGGATATTATATAATTTTAAAACATTTTATCAGGATTAACCATAATTAATACAGATTGGCCGCTTGGCGTCATGTTTGGCGCTTTGCATGCAAAGAGTTTCTCTATTAGCAATTCCATCTCCTCTTCTGATAGCACTTGTCCTATAGGCATTGCCACTTTGCGAGCCATTGCCGATGCAATAATATGCGAGATAGTATCGGCTGCATTTGTCTGTCCAGCCACAGCATCAGCAAGGATTGATTGCACCAATGCCGTTGGTGCGATGCCTTCAGTGCCCATAGGTACCCCCATTATAGAGAAGCTACCGCCTCCTAACGGCGAAAGCACAAATCCTATTTCTTGCAATTGCGTCATTATCTGTTCAAGCACTACTGCTTCAGATGGAGACACTTGCAGCATCTCAGGGAACAACAATTGCTGAGAAGGAGCTTTATGCGCCTCAAACTGCTTGATATAGCGTTCGTATAGTATGCGTATGTGTGCACGATGCTGGTCTATAATAGCCAAGCCCGACTTTAAAGCTGTCACAATATAACGGCCTTGATACTGCATAAATCCGTTGCCTACCTTTTCTTTCCACTGCTCTTGGTCTGGCTGCGACAAGGTATCAAAGAATTGAGTATTTCCATCTGAATGGCCAACACCATCTTGGTAACGGCTTTCTATTTCAATCTCGCTATTACCTCCTTCGTCCGAACCAAAGTTTGACGAAATAACATCCGATGCATTGCTTGTTGCAGTAGGAGCATTTTGTTGTGCACTTTCGTACACACTCTGCCAATCAATCGATGCTTTATGAGGTTGGTTATTGTAGCCCGATTGCCATGATGTGGGTTCGTATTTTTGTGTTTCTCCCCCCTCCTCACTACTTGCAGGTTCAAAGGGATTGAAATTATTATTTACATGTACCTGAGGCGGAGCAATACTCGAAGCTGCCATCATATCGCCTTCAAATATAGGAATATCGGGTTTCTCTTCAGTATCAAAGTCTATGGCAGGGACAGCACCATATTTACCCAAAGACTCACGTACCGAGGCAAGCAATATTTGGAATATCGCAGAGTCATCCTCAAACTTTATCTCTGTTTTTGTTGGGTGAATGTTAACGTCTATCCGTGCGGGGTCCACTTCAAAACATACAAAGAAAGGCACTTGCTGTCCCTCTGGTATTAAGCGTTCGTAAGCCGTTTGTATGGCTTTAGCAAAATACGGATGCCGCATAAAACGCCCATTAACAAACAAAAACTGATGTGCATTTTTGCGTTTAGCAGCTGTAGGCACCCCCACATAACCATGAATATGAGCCAAAGTTGTATCAACATCTATCGGCACAAGATGCTTATCCATGCGTGTGCCAAACAAGTTCACGATACGTTTTCTAAAGTTCCCTACCGGAAGATCGAGCATAATGTTGCCCCCTGAGCGGAGCGTAAAAGCCACATCGGGATGAGCCAAGGCAATACGCTCAAACTCTGTCATTATATTAGAGAGCTCTGTTTGGTTTGACTTCAAGAACTTGCGTCGCGCAGGAATATTAAAGAACAGATTACGTATAGCAAAATTAGCTCCTACAGGGCAACTAATAGGTTCTTGGTTTACCACCTTCGACCCCTCTATATTGATGCATGTTCCCAAGTCTTTATCTTGCTGTTTGGTTCGCAATTCTACTTGTGCCACGGCTGCAATCGAAGCCAAAGCTTCTCCTCTGAACCCCATAGTGCGCAATGCAAATAGGTCTGTAGCCTGTGTTATTTTCGATGTAGCATGCCTTTCAAACGACAAGCGAGCATCTGTATCGCTCATGCCACATCCATTATCTATCACCTGCACCAAAGATTTACCAGCATCCTCCACTACCACTTGTATATGTGTGGCTTTAGCATCAAGAGCATTCTCAACCAACTCTTTTATAACTGATGCTGGGCGCTGGATAACCTCTCCTGCTGCAATTTGATTTGCTACAGAATCAGGTAGAAGATGTATGATATCAGACATGATGATTATTTCTTTTAATTTTGTTTTAACTTAAGGGTGGTTTATAAACGCCATCTTTGGAAAATTTATCAGTCCCACCCTCTTATAACTTTTGTAAGGGAGCTGTTCGCCTAATTGAAGGTTTCAGAGCGGTGCCTTCCTTCTTACCTCTCCAATTGAACACATCGTCGGGCGAGAGCGGACGTATATAATCAAACCATGCAAAGCCTGGCAATTGCGTTCTATCTGCTGGTGCCATACCTAATGGATAAAAGTAGCCATGCGATGCTGGAGCCCATATTTTAGTTAGTTTTCGGTTGGTCATAAACATACGCGCCTTTGCTGTTTCAACATAGTTTTGGTATAGGATTGTGCTATCCTTCTCAAGCGGATAGTTCACCACCATCACATTGCCTATTGCTTGGTTTTCAGTTACCTCTCCCTTATCATTGAAGTAGGTACGCATTTGTTGTGAAGCCACTTGGTTGTAATGCACCGAATCTAATTTTTCGATAGTTAAGGCTTGACGATCTACATATATTGAATCTACCGTAGAGTCGTTTAAAAAGGCATTAATTTCTTCACCCACAATTTGCCTATCGTCGCTCCACACAATAGGGTCGCGATAGAGTGTAACCTTTCGCTCTTTCGAGGTAAACACCAAAGAGTCTGCAACCATTTGCATGTCGGTTCTATAGGCCCGTGCATGAAAGTAACCATGTAGCACACGATATGCCGAATCGGTTTTTAAATTATACGAATACATACGCAGCGTGTCAGCGTGTACATAGAGCGTATCTTTACCTTGCGAGAAGTCGCGAGCCAAGGCATGCTTGGTTGCCATAGCCTCTCCTGTATTTTCGTTATACCATGCGTAATCGCCCGTAAGAATGTTTTTATTTTTTTCATCCACACACGACACATTCTTAAATGCCTCCATTACGCCGTTTTTCTTATTGTAATATACCGTATCGCCTTTCATTATTCGTGTGCCATTATATAAGGCATTGTGCTTAAGCAACCTCACTTTTTCTGTCTGTGTGTTGTAGTATGCCAACTCTGTGTAGATACGGTCCTTGCCCGAATATATATTAGACTTGCCTACAATTTCGGCCCATTTATTTATGGTGTTGTAGTGCATCGTATCTGTCACTAAGCGAAACTTCGGATTGGTAAGTTGCACGTTATAGTTAAACGTTGCTTTACGCGTATCTGTATGATACTCTCCCCAATCTGATTTCAGAATGTTGTCGCCATCAATTAGCTCGCCACCATCAAAATAGTAGCCAACATTGTACATACGGTCATAGTTCAAACTATCCGTCCGCAGCACTTGCTTGCGGTGTGTCATTACCACATTCTTTCGCATTTCAGCAATCTGTGTTTCGCCATCGTAGTGCAGTCGTTCGCCTTTCAAGGTCAGAGTATCACCTTGCACAATATGTACTTTACCAAATGCATCGAACGTTTGGGATGCATTATAAAGCACAGCACTATCGCAATGCATCACCATACCTGCATGGCTCAACACCACATTACCACTCAAGCGTTGTGCACCATTCATCTCGTTTTCCGAAAAGCGCAAGTTATCGGCATGCCTAAGCACGATGCGTTCATCGGTACGCGTACGTTTTTTTCGTTGTTGCGCTGCATCAGGATATGCATAAGCCACACATATAGACAGAGCAAAGATATAGAAAAGTAGCTTTCTCACAGATTATTTCTTTTTTTTGTTTTGAGTGCAAATTTACGACAATAGAGACAATAGAAACAAGTATTTTGCCTATTTTGTTTCTATTGTCTCTATGCTGCAAATTATATGCATGCCAATCTAAAAGAGCAAAGCATTTTTATTTTCTTGTTTTCTTCTTACTTGTGTTTGCCTTTCTGTTTTTAGAGGATGAACTTTTACCCTTCGACTTTGAGGTAGAAGATGTTTGGGTTGTTGTTACAGGTTTATAATACTTAAGAGCCTCGGGCATCCACTTTTGAATATCTGCAATACGTTTTGCATCAGAGGGGTGGTCGCTTAAAAAAGCAGGTGTGGTATTTGACGAACTTGCTGCCATACGTTGCCAAAAACTTGTTGCAACATTGGGGTTATAACCTGCCATAGCTGCAAATATCAAGCCCATGTAGTCGGCTTCGCTCTCATTCTTACGCGAGTAGTGCAAGCTACTGAACTTGCTGCCCAACCCGAACACATTCTGCGCAACTGCAGATGTGGTAGAACTTACGCCCGTTGAGCTGAGCACAGCCCCCAATATCTTCGAACCATATTGCGAACGCATTTGCGAACTTATTTGTTCGGCAGAGTGTTTTGCCACTGCATGTGCTATTTCGTGACCAAGCACAATGGCCAAAGCACTTTCGTTTTGGGTGATAGGTAGCAAGCCTTCGTACACCACAATCTTACCGCCAGGCATACAAAAAGCATTGGCACTATTGTCTTGTACAAGGTTAAACTCCCACTGATAATTTTTTATCTCATCGCTCTGTCCGTGTTCACGCAGATATTGTTCTACAGAATTGGCTAAACGCTGCCCTACTCTCTTCACCATGGCCGTGTTGGTTGCATTGGTCGAGGCTTTAGCCGTTTTCATGTAGTCGCTATACTCTTTGTTGCTTAAGCTCAACACTTGTTCATCGCTTACTAAGAGATGCTGTTTACGTCCGGTTACAGGTACAGTGTTAGACGTTCCGCACGATACCAATGTCATCATGAATAAAGCAGATAAAAATAGTGCTATTTTTTTCATTGCTAGTATGTTTTATATAGATAAATGTATGAGTAGGTGTTCAAAATTATTTAT
>DJEH01000084.1 GCA_002431845.1 Prevotellaceae bacterium UBA5903
AAGTAGGTGTTCAAAATTAATTGATATGAATTTGTGCATTGTTTTTGTAAGAAGCATAGGCTGAAGAGGAAGCGTAGCGGGCTACGTGACCTATAAAACCTATGGTTATGGCAGAAACAATGTGCTAAGGCATCAATTAATGTAGAGCATGATTATATAAATTAATTTTGAATACCTACTTATCAATAAGTATGTTTACATCATCACTTGATTTAACGAAAAGTTGCCCATTATCTTTGAGCGGTCCACATGTCCACGTATACCAGGGATAGAACCCGAAGATGTATACTGCCACATGATATAATCCTTTCCATCATCGAGTGTAGGAGAGTCACTACGATAACGAGCTATCATAAAGTGATAGTCTGAGAACTGACCTTGCAAATATCTATTATAAAAGTTATGATAGGTATAGAGCAAGGGCTTTTTGCCATAATAAGCTGTTACCTTTTCGATAAATGCTTTAAGATCAGCTATAAACACATCTTCGCTCACCGAGCCACGATGTTCTATGTCAATAATTGGCACAAGGTCTTGATCATCGGCTCTAACAACCGAAGTCATGTTATCAAATTGTCTTTGCCATTCAACATTAGGACGATAAAAATGATAGCTGCCCACACTTAATCCTACACGACGAGCTTCGGTAAGATTACGCTGATAAGTATCATCTACGAGCGAAGCGCCCTCGGTAGCTTTCAGATATACATAAGATATGGGAGTGCTATTAACTACCTCATCCCAATTAATGCTGCCTTGGTAGTGCGACACGTCAATACCCTCTTTATACTTTGAGTTGATGCGTGCGTTTGAATTATGTATAAACACTGCTGCTGCATGCATCAGTCTTTTTTCACCTAAGGATTTTTGGGGTAAAGCATCAGGTTCTGTTACGACATATTCTGCCGCTCCCTTGCGATCTTTTTTGTCTTTTTTATGGGCAAAAGATGCTGAAGGAACAAACATAAATGCAGCCAAAGCCAACGTTATGGTTTTGAGTATATTTCTATTAAAACGTGTATAAAAAGCGCAATTTTTCTCCATGTTGGCAAAGTTACTAAATTATTTAATGTCCGCCAAATGCGCATTTTATATTTTAATATAATTTATGCATTGACATACAGAAGTTTAACTTATGCAATGCGCAAGTAGAAACTGAAGCTATTGGAGTGGCAAAAGTTCACGGAAACGCATTTCGTACTGTTTTTTCTCTTCTTCTGTAAAGTTTTGCTCTTTCATCCATGCACAAAAAGCCTGTATAGCAAGTGTATGCATTTGAGCCTTACCTGCATTAACACCACTCAAGAATGGACGATTGGGCAAGTGAGTTCTATTAAAATTACCGTCTGCCATAAATAATACTTGGATAGATTTTATTTAAGCGCTTTGTTTGCAAAGCTATTATTGGTTTAAAGTGCCACAAAATTACATACATTTATATATTAAGGCATAAACTTTTCCATAAAAACTTTTGCCCTTATTGCAGTTTGCACTACCTTTGCATTAGATTGAATTACAACTTTAACATAAATAAGAAATCACTATGACTATTGAAACTTGCGACTTTAAAGGCAAGAAGGTGATTGTCCGTGTGGACTTTAATGTACCTCTTGATGAAAATGGTAAAATAACAGATGATACGCGTATTCGCGGTGCTCTTCCTACTCTTAAGAAGGTGCTTGCTGATGGTGGTTCACTCATCATCATGAGCCACATGGGTAAGCCTAAAGGCAAAGTTAATCCTAAGTTCTCTCTTGGTCAGATTGTAGATGCAGTTAGCGAAAAGCTTGGCGTAAAGGTTCAATTTGCTCCTGATTGCGCAAAGGCAGGTGATGCTGCTGCAGCTCTTAAGCCAGGCGAAGTACTTTTGCTTGAAAACCTCCGTTTCTATCCTGAAGAAGAAGGTAAGCCTGTAGGTATTGACAAGGAAGATCCTAAATACGACGAGGCTAAAAAGGCAATGAAAGAGAGCCAGAAGGAATTTGCTAAGACACTTGCTTCGTATGCAGACATTTACATCAACGATGCTTTTGGTACTGCACACCGCAAGCACGCTTCTACTGCTGTCATTGCTGACTACTTTGATGCAGACCACAAGATGCTCGGCTACTTGATGGAGAAAGAGGTTCAAGCTGTAGACAACGTGTTGAGCAACATTAAGCACCCATTCACAGCTATCATGGGTGGTTCTAAAGTTTCTACAAAGATTGGTATCATTGAGAACCTTTTGAGCAAGGTAGACAACCTTATTCTTTGTGGTGGTATGACTTACACTTTTGCAAAGGCACAAGGTGGTCATATTGGTAAGTCTATCTGCGAGGACGACAAACTTGATGTAGCACTCGACGTTATCAAGAAGGCTAAAGAAAACGGTGTAAACTTGGTTCTTGGCACAGACTGCATCGCAGGTGACGACTTCTCTAACGACTGCAACACACAAGTATGCCCCGCTAACGCTATCCCCGATGGTTGGGAAGGTTTGGATGCAGGTCCCGAAACTCGCAAGGCTTTCGCTGCTGCTATTGAAGGTGCAAAGACTATTCTTTGGAATGGTCCTGCTGGTGTATTTGAATTTGACAACTTTGCTGGTGGCTCAAAGGCTATCGCTGAAGCTATTGCTAAGGCAACTGCTAATGGTGCATTCTCACTCATTGGTGGTGGCGACTCTGTAGCTTGCATCAACAAGTTTGGCATGGCAGATAAGGTATCTTACATCTCAACTGGTGGTGGTGCTTTGCTCGAAGCTATCGAAGGTAAAGTTCTTCCTGGTATCGCTGCAATCAAAGGCTAATTTTAAACTTTGATTTTAAGCATTCTGAATGTTCTACTAAGCCTACAACGCTTTGACAAGAGCATTTACGATATACCAATAAGCAAAAGAGTTTAGAGGTTTAAAAGAGGCATTCAATGTCCTTCTAAACTTCTAAACTCTTTATTTTTTAGTAACAGAAGGTTAATGAAAATAAATTCTTTCACAGCATTCCTTGCTTTGTGCTTTTTAATGTCTCTGTCCCTATCATCTTGTAAGAAAGAGAAGAACGAGCAGCCCCTTAACTTTGGCACAGAGCGATATGATTCTACCGCACTTCATGTGGCCTTAGTGCCCAACCGCGATTGCTTGCCCATTTACTATGCAGAGCGAACAGGCATTTATGACTCATTAGGATTAAACGTGCAAATTGCATCCTATGGCTCACAAATGGATTGTGACACAACGCTCATGGGCAACATTGCAGATGGAGGATGGTGTGACAAAATACGAAAAACTTCGTATGGCAAACGCATGTCTCACCTTGAAACGATGTGGGAAGGATCGCAAAGATGGGAAGTTTTTACGAGCAAAGCATTGCGCATTCGTAAAGTTTCATCTCTCGTAGGACATACCATTGGCATAGCCCGAAGTTCTGCCGAAAACGAGTATTTGCATCTCTTATTAAAAGCTGAAAAGGTCAATGCCGACAACATATATTATCCGCAAATCAACAACCTAAAGATGCGTGCACAAATGCTTACTGGCGACCAAATAGACGCTGCCGTTATTACGTGGCCTTACACCTCTTTGGCTCGTTCTGAAGGACATCCTTGCATTGCAGCCCAACGCTTTGCCAACAAGTATGAATGCTTTGTAATGAACAGCAAGCACCTAACTAATGTGCGCAAAAAACAATGGAAGCTATTTGAGAAAGGAAGGCGCATGGCGCTCGATTCCATACGAATTAAAGGCCCGTCAGCCTACTCTATCATCTTACAAAAAGATTATGGACTGCCCAAAGAAGTGGCTGATACCATTAAATTTTAGCCCCCCTCAAGTTCTATCTCAACATTAAGCACTGTTCTATTTTATATATAGCGCATTGTTAATATCGTTAAAATCAATAGCCCTTCACTTATGGAAAATCAGACATACAAATATCTCTATAAGGATGTTATAAAAGCTCTTAAGGATAACCATCTACTGCTGGCATTGCAATCAATTCAAGGCATGGCCACCACCGTAAAGTCGTGGATAGCTAAAGATGAAATCGACAATATCATAGACTCTTACCATATTCTGCTATCTTATTTTACGAATGGTACCAACGACCCTGAGCGCAACAAACTCTACAAAAAGTTTTATTGTCGTACATATGAATTAGCAGAAATATTGCTTCGCGAAGGGGATTTGAATGACGAAGCATCTTACTATTCTACTACCCTCAAAACATTGCGCAGCATGAAAGGTGGCCAATTTATGCTTAGCGAGATACTTGTGCCTGCAACACCACTACGCGATGTGTTTGATGCCATTTGGACGTCGGGGGCATGGACTATTGACGACCTAAGTGCAATATACAACTACATGACAGATGGCGACGTCGGCGACGAAGCTAAATGCTTGGTGCTGAGTGCTACCACGCTTGCTGCCACTCGTTACTACGATATAGCCAAGGTGAAACTGCTACTTGACCAAGTGCTCTCTGACAACATAAAGCTTAGAGTACGCGCCATTACGGGGCTTATTTTTGTTACAGCTCGTTACCCCGAACGACTAATGCTCTACCCACAAGCCGAAGCACAACTCAGCCTAACCATTGACAGCCAAAACTTTGAAGCAGATTTTTCAACCCTTCAGTTACAACTATTTGTTAGTTTAGAAACTAAACGATTTGAGCGTAAACTTGAAGACAAAATCATACCACAAATGATGAAGCACATTGATACATTGCGTATTGACTCATCATTGGGTATGGGTAATCACGACAAACTCACAGATAAAGATCTTAATCCCGAATGGCGTGAACAGCTATTTACACCCGAGATGGAAAAGTTTGTTCAAGAATACACCAACTTGCAACTTAGTGGTGCAGATGTGTATATGAGTTCATTTAAAATGCTTAAAAACCGCTTTCCATTCTTCAATGTTCCTGCAAACTGGTTTTACCCATTTACATACAATCACCCCGACATTCCACAACAACACAAAGATAATAAATTACTTAAGGCGCTATTATCAAACGTGGCATTGTGCGATTCAGACAAATATTCAATGTGCTTAATGTTTAGTCAGTCGGGCATATCAACCAAGCTGATGGAGAATGGTAAATTAGAAAGCATCATCCCCGACCAAATGCCCACCAATGCTATTCCAAAAGGAGATAAAGAGCTATTTGCAGAAGAGATGCGGTCGTACATTCAATGCTTTTACCGATTTAGCAATCTGTTTGCGCATCGCGAAGCATTTGTCAATCCTTTTCAAGAAAACCTGTTTTTGTTTGATTATAAAGACTTTGCAAGTTTGCTTAAAAACAGAGCAAACATTCTCAGCATGGCCAACAAACTATTCAAAACAAAGGTTTACGACATTGCACAAAAGCTATTTGCCATTATAGCACAAGACGAACAAGAAAGCAGCATCTACCAAAAATTAGGCTATTGCTACGAGATATTTGAAAACTTTGACGATGCCTACAATTGCTACGACAAAGCCAATATCCTACAACCTCATGTTGCATGGACCTTACAGCGTTTGGCCGCATGTGCTTGCCGACTCGAACGTTATGACAAGGCATTACTATGCTACAACGAATTAGCAGAAACCAACGCCGAAGATAGTGCCATCGCCCTACGACAAGCTGAATGCCTCATACATCTTAAAAGATACAATGAGGCCTTTCAGTTTCTGTTCAAAGCCAACTATCTTTCGCCCGAGTCGCGCAATTCTGAGCGTGCTTTAGCTTGGTGTTCGCTATTGACAAAAAAGTATGAGCAAGCCGAAAAGTACTATCTACGCATTCTTGCCTCACACCCCACACCAACCGACTATCTAAACGCTGGACACGCTGCATGGCTATTGGGCAACTTTAGCGAGGCCATCAGCAGATACAAAAAGAGTCTGCCAAAGGACAACCCGTCTAACTTTTTAGGAACTGACACTGCTATGCTTAAAGAGGCCGGACTTAGCGACGACGACATTGCACTAATGACCGATGCCGTGCTATCAAGCCTATAAGTAGGTATTCAAAATTAATTTAGGCAATCATGTCCTACATTAATTGATATGCCTTAGCACATTGTTTCCGCCAGAACCACAGGCTTCATCGGTCACGTAGCCCGCTACGCTCCCTTTTCAGCCTATGCTTCTG
>DJEH01000047.1:0-8099 GCA_002431845.1 Prevotellaceae bacterium UBA5903
CTGCCTAATGGCGTGAAAATACCTGCTGGATGGATGATTGAGCAGTGTGGATGGAAAGGCAAACATTTGGGCAATGCGGGGGTTTATGAAAAGCAGGCGCTCGTATTGGTGAACTTAGGCGGTGCAAAGGGTAGCGAGGTGGTAGAACTTAGTAATGCTATTTGTCATGACGTGAAACAGAAGTTTGGTATAGACATTCATCCTGAAGTAAATTTTATAGAATAAAAAAAGATACTCATTATGCCTAAACTCAGATTTTTAGGTACTGGAACAAGTTGTGGAGTGCCTCAATTGGGGTGCCAATGTAGAGTGTGTAGGTCTGCTGATAAACGTGATAAGCGATTGCGCACATCGGCACTGTATCAAGCTGATAATGGCAAACAGATATTAATTGATTGCGGTCCAGACTTTAGACAGCAAATGCTTCCTTTGCCTTTCCGCTCAATAGATGGGGTGCTCATTACGCACGAACACTACGACCACGTTGGTGGCTTAGACGATTTACGACCCTATTCTTATAAAAAAGATATAGATATCTATGCGCCTGCACAATGTGCAGAGCATTTAAGAATGCGTATGCCTTATTGCTTTGTAGAAAATAAGTATCCAGGTGTACCGATGATTGACTTGCACGCTGTTCATGACGAGCAAACAATAAAGGTGGCAGGACTTTGTGTGCAGATAATCCATGTGATGCATGGATTAATGCCTATATTTGCTTATAGAATAGGAGACATGGCATACATTACGGATATGAGCGGAATAAGTGTTGATGAAAAGGAAAAGCTTAATGGCGTTAAAGTATTGATAGTTAATGCTTTAAGAAATAAATATCACCACTCTCATCAAACACTTAATGATGCACTGCATTTGATAGCTGATGTGCGTCCTAAACAGAGTTATCTTATACACATGAGCCACGATATAGGATTACACGAGGAGGTGGAGAAACTTCTTCCCGAGTGTGTGCATTTGGCTTATGATGGGTTGGAGCTTGCATGGTAGGTGTAGGCGAGTGTGTTGGTGATAAAAAAAGATTGTATATTTTTGTTTTGCTTGCTTACTTATTTCTTTAAAACAGAGCAAAAGTCATCTCTTTTTTGTAAGTTTGCATAAATAAAGAACCCTATTTATTCAAATAAGTCATAACATTGTGGCATGAAACGGCCTAACAAAATGGTCATAGTCCCTTTGGAATAGTTACATGAGAAAGAAATTTGTAAAAATACTTTGGATATCGTATGCTTCAATCATCTTGTTCGTCATTTTGATTGTTTTTTGTGTTGAGCAAGGATGGATTGGATATATGCCTCCAATAGCAGAGTTGCAGAATCCTATAAACAAATATGCCTCGCAAGTGATTAGTGCAGATGGGCGTTTAATGGGTACATGGTCGCGTAGCGAGAATCGTATATTTGTAGGCTATGACAGTATCTCACCACACATGTTTGATGCCTTAGTTTCTACTGAAGACGAACGCTTTTATGAACATTCGGGTATAGACTCGCGTGCTTTTATGCGTGCAGTTGTAAAGCGGGGCATTTTGGGACATAAAGAGGCCGGCGGTGGTAGTACAATAACCCAGCAATTGGCCAAACAACTTTATTCTTCGTCGGCCGAAACTACTATGCAACGACTCGTGCAGAAGCCAGTTGAATGGATTATTGCGGTTGAATTGGAACGACATTATACCAAAGAAGAAATCCTAACACTCTATCTTAACTACTTTGACTTTTTGCATAATGCAGTGGGTATCAAAACTGCGGCAAATGTTTATTTTGGTAAAGCTCCGCGCGATCTTACCATAAATGAATGTGCAACGCTTGTGGGTATGTGTAAGAACCCTTCTTATTTTAACCCTGTGCGAGAGCCAGAGCGATGCAGAGAACGTCGCAATGTGGTGCTACAGCAAATGGTAAAAGCAGGTAAGTTGTCAGATACTGAATATGCTACTCTGAGCGAAGAGCCTTTGACTCTCAACTTTCATCGTATAGACCATAAAGAAGGTTTGGGAGCCTATGTACGCGAATATTTGCGCCGTATCATGATGGCTAATGAACCCAACCCATCGGATTATAAAGAGTGGCAACGACAACAATATTATGAAGACTCTTTGATGTGGAAAACAGACCCTCTATATGGGTGGTGTAACAAGAATAGAAAACGTGATGGCTCTAATTACGACATCTATACTGATGGCTTAAAGGTTTATACAACGATTGACTCGCGCATGCAGCGTTATGCTGAAATGGCGGTATATACGCAGGTGGGCAAGAACCTTCAGCCTAAGTTTGAGGCGGAGCGTAAAACCTCGCCAAACTTTCCGTATAGTGCCGACTTGTCGCGCAAGGATGTGAAACGACGTATAAATAGAGCTATCCATCAGTCGGATCGTTATAGAATGATGAAAGCCGCTGGTGCAAGCGAAGACGAAATTAATGAGGCTTTTCATACCAAAGTGCCTATGACGGTGTTTACTTATCATGGCGACGTGGACGTGACGATGACTCCAATTGATTCCATATTATATTATAAAAAGTTCTTACGCTCTTCGTTAGTGTCTATCGACCCTATGACGGGACAAGTTAAGGCTTATGTGGGTGGTCCCGATTTCTCTCACTTTCAGTACGATATGGCTATGGTTGGACGCCGACAAATAGGTTCTACAATGAAACCTTTTGTCTATGCAATGGGATTGCAAGGGGGAATGACACCCAATACTACTATACGCAATGTTCAGCGTAACTATGGTGGATGGTGCCCACGCAACGGAAGTCGTGCACGCTATGGCGCTAATGTAACATTAAAATGGGGCTTAAGTCAGTCGAACAACTGGGTAACGGCGGGACTTATGTTCCAAATAGATCGTACCGGACAAGGACTTGTGCGCGACTTGCAAGCACTTGGCGTGGCCAACGATAATATGCAGCCTTCATTACCTTTGTGTTTGGGCACTTGCGATATAACTGCTGCTGAATTGGCGTCGGCATATACGGCTTTTGTGGAGAAGGGCATTCGACGTGCACCCTTACTCGTTACTCGCATTGAAGATAGCGAAGGCAACGTAGTTGCCGATTTTGCTCCACGCACCAATGAGGTGTATAGCGAAGAAACTGCTTACAGCATGATTGACATGATGAAGGCTGTAATTGACGAAGGTACTGGACGCCGCTTACGTTCTATATACGATATGAAGGGTCCTATTGCTGGTAAAACTGGTACAACAAACAATAACTCAGATGGTTGGTTTGTGGGCTGTGTTCCGCAGCTTGTAACGGCTGTTTGGGTAGGTGGCGACGAACGCGATATACATTTTAACTCAACAGCTTTAGGGCAGGGATCAGCTTCTGCATTGCCTGTTTGGGCACTATATATGCGCAGAGTGTTTGCAGATAAGTCTTTGGGATTTGACCCCGAACGTGATTTTGATAAACCACTTTCGCAAGAAAATACGGGCGAACATCATAAACATAAAGGTAGTGGCAATGGTTCGCAATCAAATGATGACGAAATGGACGCTTCTGCTCAAAGCGAACAACTTGCGACAGAGCAAAATACGCAGTCAAAAGCCAAGCCAAAGACGAAATCGCAAGCCGATAAGTACTTTGAATAAAAGAAAAAAACAACGAAAGATTTTATCATATCATGAAATTTATAGCGATTATTCCAGCACGATATGCTTCAACACGCTTCCCCGCCAAGCCATTGGCAATGTTGGATGGTAAACTTATCATACAGCGAGTTTACGAACGTGTCGAAAAGGTTTTTCCTACACTATGTGTTGCAACAGATGATGAACGCATAAAGAATGCTGTTGAGGCCTTTGGTGGCGTAGCAGTTATGACTTCGACATCGCATCGTAGCGGCACAGATCGTTGCTATGAGGCATATTGTAAAATGGGTTCGGATGCTGATGTTGTTGTTAATGTACAGGGTGATGAACCTTTTATTGCTACTTCACAACTGCACACAATAATGGAGTGCTTCAATGATGATACCACCGAGATTGCAACCTTAGTAAAGCCTTTTACCAACGATGCAACTTTAGAACAAATAGAGAATCCCAATAGCCCTAAAGTGGTGGTAAGCAATGATGGGTATGCGCTTTATTTTTCGCGTAGTGTTATTCCTTTCTTGCGTGGTATACCTAAAGAAGAATGGTCTAAACATCACAACTATCTTAAGCATATTGGGTTATATGCCTATAAAGCTGATGTGTTGAAACGCATAACTTCAATGCCACAAGGCGATTTAGAACAATGTGAATCGCTCGAACAATTACGTTGGTTGCAAGCAGGTCTACGTATAAAGGTTGGCACAACCGATATTGAAACAATTGGTATAGATACTCCGGATGATTTAAATCGAGCCGAAGCGTTCTTAAAATCTCATAAATGATTTATTGATTATCATGCAGCGAATATTTCTTTCTTTACTTTTGTTACTATCATTATCTTCGGTTTCAGCACAGAAGATAGTTGTAGGTTCGTGTACGCTCAAGGATGGAGGTATATATACGGGTGAGTTATCGGGCGGAAAGCCTAATGGCAAAGGTCGTGTACAATATGAAAATGGTGATACTTACGAAGGCGCTTTTATAAAGGGACTCCGTAATGGTGAAGGTACCTTTACTGCAGCTGATGGCTCTCGCTACGAAGGTAATTGGATAAAAAATGAGAAGACGGGTAAGGGCACTTTTTATGCTGTAAACAACAATCGTTATGTAGGCATTTGGTATCGCGACCAAAAGGAAGGAGTTGGCACTATGTACTATTATAATGGCGATCGTTACGAAGGTTTGTGGAAGAACGATAAACGCAATGGCCGTGGCACATACACATATCAGAGTGGTGCATACTATAAGGGCGATTGGGTTGATGACAAGAAAGAAGGTAAGGGTATCTTTGACTGGAACGATGGTTCTAAATACGAAGGTTCTTGGGCCAATAATCAGCGCAATGGCCGTGGCACTTATTTCTATGCCGATGGAGATTACTACAATGGCGATTGGAAAAACGATATGCAAGATGGTCGTGGCATTTATAAGTTTCGTAATGGCGATGTATATGAAGGACAATACGTTATGGGCGAGCGTACAGGCGAAGGCACCTTTAAGTTTGCTAATGGCGATGTATATATAGGCAACTTTCTTGCTGGTGAACAAAGTGGCCAAGGCACTTTCCAATGGAAAGGCGTAGCCTCGTATACCGGACAATGGAAAAACAACATGATGGATGGTCATGGCGTATATAAGTGGAAAAATGGTGATGAATATACAGGTGAGTGGAAAAGCAATCGTATGGATGGTGAAGGTACATTGCGCTTTGCTACGGGTGGACGATTTAAAGGTACATTCAGAGAGGGCAAACGAGATGGCCGTTCTATAGAAATACGTGCTGATGGTACACGCATAGATTGCACATATCGCGATGGCTTGAAACATGGTAAATATAAAGAATATGATGCCAACGGCAATGTTGTAAAATCGGGCGAGTATTCTAACGGAAGAATTGTTCAATAACATTGCTGATAAGTAGAACCTTTTTGACTTTACGATAAGTTGGGGTGAGGGATGGACCAGATAAGCAGGTATTCAATAAAAAAATAATTATGAATACCGACTTATATACCACGTTGTCACTTCAAGATTAATTTCAAGATTATCATTAAAATATCGTATATCATGGAAACAAAGAAAAAATCAAACGCTAAGAAAGCAAAAACTGCTACGAAGGCTCGTCCTCATCAACTCAAAATTATAAAAAATGATGAATGGTTGAATCCCTATGAAGCAGCTATTCAAGGTCGTCATGACCATGCTTTGTATAAACTGAATGAACTCACTGGCGGAAAAGGCACGCTAAGCGATTTTGCAGATGGTCATCTCTATTTTGGCTTACATCGCACTTCGCGTCAATGGATATTGAGAGAGTGGGCACCTAATGCCACCGAGATATATCTTACCGGAACATTCAACGACTGGAGTGAATGTACTGAATATGCGTTTAAGCGCATAGAGGGAACGGGCAATTGGGAACTTAAATTGCCACTCAAGGCGTTACATCATCTTGACCTTTATAAATTGTCTATTCATTGGGATGGTGGACAAGGAGAACGTGTCCCTGCATGGGCACAACGTGTGGTACAGGATGAACAAACTAAAATTTTTAATGCACAAGTATGGTGCCCTTCGCAACCGTATCAGTGGAAGAAACCTCAGTTTCGTCCTAAGCGCGGACCGCTTTTCATATATGAATGCCACATAGGTATGGCACAAGATGCAGAGAAAGTTGGTACCTACAATGAGTTCCGCTTGAATGTGCTACCACGCATCATTGCAGACGGCTACAACTGCATCCAGATAATGGCTATTGCCGAACATCCTTATTATGGTAGCTTTGGCTATCATGTAAGTTCTTTCTTTGCTCCTAGTAGCCGATTTGGTACGCCTGATGAACTGAAGCAACTTATAGATGAGGCGCATGCAGCTGGTATTAGTGTGATTATGGACTTGGTGCATAGTCATGCAGTAAAGAATGAGGTAGAGGGACTTGGCAACTATGCTGGCGACCCCGACCAATTCTTCTATCCTTCGCCACGTCGTGAACATTCGGCATGGGATAGTCTTTGTTTTGATTACGGCAAGAATGATGTCATACATTTTTTGTTATCTAATTGTAAGTATTGGCTCACAGAATTCCATTTTGATGGCTTTCGCTTTGATGGTGTAACATCAATGCTTTATTATAGTCATGGATTGGGTGAGAGCTTTGGTGGATATGGTGACTACTTTAATGGTCATCAGGATGATAATGCAATTTGCTATCTAACGTTGGCCAACTTGCTCATTCACGAAGTCAATCCTAATGCCATAACAATAGCAGAGGAGGTGAGTGGTATGCCTGGTTTAGCAGCACCTTTTAAAGACGGAGGATATGGTTTTGACTATCGCATGGCAATGAACATTCCAGACTATTGGATAAAGACTATAAAGGAAAAACGTGATGAGGATTGGCATACATCTTCAATTCTGTGGGAACTTACTAACAGACGAGCTGATGAGAAAACCATCTCTTATTGCGAAAGCCATGACCAAGCACTTGTTGGTGATAAAACCTTGATATTCCGTTTGATAGATGCAGATATGTATTGGCATTTCCGCAAGGGAGACGAGAATGAAAATGTGCATCGAGGTATTGCTTTGCACAAAATGATACGTCTTGTAACTTCGTCTACTATCAATGGTGGTTATCTCAACTTTATGGGCAATGAGTTTGGACATCCAGAGTGGATTGACTTTCCTCGTGAAGGCAATGGGTGGAGCTATAAATATGCCCGCCGTCAGTGGAATTTAGTAGATAATCACGACCTTTGCTATCATTATTTGGGCGATTTCGATAAGGCAATGGTGCATCTATTGCGTACATCCATGCCCGACATACGTCGTTATGAAGTGCAAGAAGTGTGGCATGACGATGGCGACCAAGTAATGGCATATATGCGTGGCAACTTGGTATTTGTATTCAACTTCTCTCCTAATCGCTCTTATGATGGTTATGGCTTTAGAGTGCCCGAGGGAGCATACGATGTAGTCCTAAATACCGATGCAAAAGAGTTTGGAGGTAATGCCTTGGCTGATGATAGTGTTTGCCACTTCACAAACTTTGACCCATTGCTTGCAAGAGATGGCAAAGGATGGTTAAAGCTCTATTTACCAGCTCGTTCGGCTGTAGTTTTAAAGCGTCGTAAAGAAGAGAAGAAAGATAAATAGTACAGATTATATAGGTTGGCCTTCCTACATATTTAAAGGTATGGAAGGCCTACTTCTTTTTATAAATTATTTGTTGTATGGAGATTAGTTTGCCTTTGCTTAAAGAAAGGTTTGATGAGTTTAACAGAACTATATTTCAAGGTTGTTTGCCTCGTATTGACATAAAGTTAAGTAGAGCAAAGAGCAAGGCAGGTTGTTTTAGATATAAGGTAAGCAGAAGTTTGGCAGGTTATAAGGTTGGGCCTGCTGATTTGTGCATTTGCATAAGCGTTTGCTTTAATTATACAGAACAAGAACTTGAAGATGTGCTTATCCATGAGATGATACA
>DJEH01000047.1:8209-12252 GCA_002431845.1 Prevotellaceae bacterium UBA5903
AACCAGCGTTTTAACCGCAATATAAAGGTATCTTTTAAAAGTGGTGAGCTAAGTGTTGATGCCAAACAACCTCGGCGTTTTGTGCACATTGTAGCAGTAATATCATTTAAAGATGGCACAAAAGGTTTAAAGGTCCTTACGCGTGTTGCCCCCAAGATAATAGATTATTATAACAACATATCAAGACTATCAAAGGTGGAGAAGGTAGATTTATATGCCTCTTCAAATGTATATTTTGATAAATATCCTCATTCATGTTCCTTGCGTTATCATCCTATCAAGGAAGTGGATTTATTGCCACAATTAGAGAAAGACTTTGTTAGATTTATATGCGATGGAAAAACGCTTAAAGCAATATAGTTATCCGTTCAAATAAGAAGTGTATCAATGTTGCAAGTATGCAATACATTGATACACTTCTTAGTACAGAAATTCATATAAAGTAAGTATGAACAAATCCACACCATTCCCATCCTTTCGAGTATTATTTCTTTTAGTTGCTGCAAGACTCTAATGGAATCTGGCAACTTCGCGATGTTTGTGTATTTGAAATAAATGGGATGGAGGTGTTTATGTAGATAAGATATGTCACAAATATCAATTATTTTTGTGACATGTACATTATTCTATTTTTTTATGATTGGATGTCGCAGATATCTCGTATATTTGTTTTAATATATTACTGTCCGCTAAAACTTTTAGAGCAAAATAGAAATAGAGCTGGTACATATATGGCGAAAAGCCATGTTTCAGTTTGTTGATAGAACGGATGCGTGATTTAGAAAGTAGATTTCATCAATCATAAAAATGACACATTGGATATGAGCTATTATAACGAAATAGATATCAAGGAAGATGACATCTTTGAAGATTCTCCAGGCTTGCTTCGGCTTCTTTTGAAAGACCATAACACCAGTAAAAGTGAACATGGCAAAGAAAAAGAATATCATGCAATCATATGGGCTACTGATGAATACTCTCACTTAGGCAATGGGTATGGTTTTTATGATGAAATTACTCCCGATCTGATTGTTGGAACAGGGCACAACGAAATCATACAACCTCGAATATTCAAAGAAATGAATCAGCAGTATGCACGTTCAAAAGAAATGGCCGAAGTGTTTACTCCTTCATGGATGTGTAACGAGCAAAACAACTTAGTGGATGACGCTTGGTTTAATAAAAAAAACGTATTCAACAAGCCATCAAATAATAATGAAGGCATGCCTTGGATTGCTACTCCATCTCCCATCAAAGATTTTCCTAAAGGCAAAACATGGATAGACTATGTTAAAGCCAACAGATTAGAAATTTCATGCGGCGAAGCTCCATATCTAACGTCTCGATACGATACGACAACGGGGGTGTTTATACCATTCAATCAGCGTATAGGTTTACTTGATCGTAAACTGCGTGTGGTAAGTGAGAATTGTGATGATAGTCAATCATGGCTTCATTACGCTCGATTTGCTTATCAGTCAATTTATGGCTATGAATGGCAAGGGGATAACTTGCTTTTAGCACGCGAGTCTCTGTTTGCCACTTTCAATGAAGCATACGAAGAAAAATTTCAAAAGAAACCACCGATGAACAGCAAAAAGAGTATTGCATACATCATTTCGTGGAATATTTGGCAAATGGATGGATTACGTTGTGTTGTGCCCGGTTCTTGCCATCATGGAGAACTTGAAACTATAAAAGATTGTATGGGGCAAACCCAGGTTACAATTAATTGCAAGGGGTGTCAAGATGGTACTTTTAAAAATCACAGAGGAAAACCTTGCTATGTTATGGACTGGAAACATCAAAAAAAACAACGTCAAACTTTTGCTTCAATGATAAAATTTGATTAAGACTATTAATATGGCTACATACGAGACCTCATTTTCTTTACAACTCATATACGTTTATCGTATTAACGATAAAACACATGAGGATTGCTTGAAGATTGGGCAAGCGACAGCAAAAGGTGTTGATTTAAATGCTGCACCCAACTCAAAGCAACTAAATGCATTGGCCCATGAGCGAATCAAACGCCAAACGCAAACGGCAGGTGTGTCATACGAACTGCTTCATACTGAGCTAACCGCATATGTAAAACAAAATGGAGCAATTGGTTGCTTCAATGACAAAAGCATACACGACATATTGCTTAACTCTGGCATTAAACGGAAGAAGTTTGATATTGAAGGAAAAGCCACAGAATGGTTTATAACTGATTTGGCTACAGTAAAACGTTCAATTTCTGCTGCCAAGCAGGGTAGGCTTTGCCTTAATGCAGGCGAAGTCACTCAACATCAATCCCCTGTAATTTTTCGTCCAGAGCAAGAAAAAGCTATTAAAATGACGGTGAAACGTTTCTTGCGAAAGAGTGGGAAACGCATGCTTTGGAATGCTAAAATGCGTTTTGGTAAAACGCTTTCTGCTCTTGAAGTTGTTAAGCGGATGAAGTTTAGACGTACGCTTATCCTCACGCATCGTCCTGTAGTTGATGAGGGATGGCATGAGGACTTTTCTAAAATTTTCTTTGATTGTGCTGACTATGCTTATTGTCAAAAAGGTGCGCACTTTAATTTCGCAAAATTAGAGGAAGAGGCCAAGCAAGGTAAGACGAACTATATCTATTTCGCTTCAATGCAGGATCTTAGAGGAAGTGAGGTTGTGGGAGGCAAATTCTCTAAAAATGAGGACGTTTTTTCTACTGATTGGGATTTGCTTATTATTGACGAAGCTCATGAGGGAACGCAGACTTCATTAGGAGAAGAAGTTGTAAAGAATCTTAATAAGGAAACGACTCATATACTTCAACTGAGTGGAACTCCATTTAACTTGCTTGACAATGTTAAGGAGGAGGAAGTTTTTACTTGGGACTATGTAATGGAACAACGAGAGAAAATGCAGTGGGATGATAACCACCCTGGCGAACACAACCCCTATGCATCACTTCCCACACTGAAGATTTATACGTATGATTTAGGGGCTTTAATGGGAAAGTTTCAAGATGAAGAGAAAGCATTTAACTTTAGAGAATTCTTCAGAACCCTTGACGATGAACCAACTCGATTTGTTCATGAACAAGATATCAAGAATTTTCTAAATCTCATGTGCGATGATGCTCCTGACACCTTATACCCATTTTCTAATCAAAATTTCCGCGACAATTTCCGTCATACCTTGTGGATGGTTCCTGGCGTAAAGGCAGCTGCTGCTCTAAGCTTGTTATTGAAGAATCACCCTATATTCGGAAATTTCAATATTGCGAATGTCGCAGGTGAAGGCGATGAGGAAGAGGATGAAACCGATGCTTTAGCTAAAGTAAGGACAGCAATTACTGATTCGCCCGAAAATGCCTATAGCATAACGCTTTCGTGCGGAAGATTAACAACTGGTGTGAGCGTTAAGGAATGGACTGCTGTATTCATGCTCTCAGGGCAATCAAACACATCACCTGCTTCGTACATGCAAACCATCTTCCGTGTTCAAACTCCTGCTACTATTGCTGGACGCATGAAGACGGATTGCTTTGTGTTTGATTTTGCACCAGACCGAACCTTACGAACTATTGCCAACGTTGCAAAGGTTTCTACAAAAGCAGGAAAAACCACTGAGAGTCAGCGAAAGCAAATGGGTGAATTTATTAACTATTGCTCCATCATTTCAATGGAAGGCTCTGTGATGAAGCCTTTGAAAGTGGACGACATGATGCAGCAGCTAAAACGCATATATGTAGAACGTGTCGTGAGTAATGGTTTTGAAGATAGTTATTTGTATACGGATGAACTTTGGAATTTAGATAAAAACGCACTGCAAGAATTTAACGATTTAAAGGCTATTATTGGTACAACCAAGGCTATTGGAAATATGGGAGATATTGTCATTAACGACCAAGGATTCGATAATGAAGAATTTGACAATCAAGACGATGATCCCGATGCAAAGAAACCATCTCGCAAACAAACAGAAGAAGAGAAGAAAGCTGCAGAAGAAAAGCGAAAGAACGAGGCAAATCGTAAATCTGCCATCAGTATTCTACGAGGAATAAG
>DJEH01000047.1:12282-14145 GCA_002431845.1 Prevotellaceae bacterium UBA5903
CATTACTTATCTATGGTGCTGAGTTGGATAATGAGGAAGATGACCTAACGTTAGATCGTTTTGTTGAACTTATTGACCCTCTTTCATGGAAAGAATTCATGCCAGAAGATGTAACAAAGCGCATATTCCATAAGTTCAAGAAATACTATGACGAAGACGTCTTTGCTGCTGCAGCTAAGCGCATTCGTGTCATGGCTCGAACTGCGGATAAATATACGGTTGAAAAACGTATAGAACGCATCACGTCTATCTTCAATACATTCCGAAACCCCGATAAAGAAACAGTCCTTACTCCTTGGCGGGTGGTTAATATGCATATGGCCGATACTTTAGGCGGGTGGTGTTTCTATGCGAGCAACTTTCATGAAACAACGCTTTCTGAACCCCGTTATGTAATGAGAGGCAATGTTACCGAACAAGTATTCAGCCCTCACGCCCACGTGCTTGAAATCAACTCAAAGAGTGGCTTATATCCTCTTTATGTGGCTTACAATATTTACAGACGGAGAATGCAAGAGTTCAAGCAAAGCTCACTATTTCAAGGTGAGGTGAGTTTGGAACAACAGCAAGAATTGTGGAATAAAACGGTTGCAGAAAATATTTTTGTTATCTGCATGACACCCATGGCGAAAGCAATAACTCGTCGCACCTTGTTGGGATTTCAAGCAAAGCCAAAGGCAAACTTACGCTATTTCAACGATTTACTCAACCAACTTGAACACAAGCGAGCAAAGTTTGTCGGGCAAGTAAGAAATGGTAAAACATATTGGAAAGTTAATAATCTTACAAATATGGAATTTGATGCTGTGGTGGGTAATCCGCCTTACCAAATAACAACTGCTAAGAAAAACACAAAAAATGGTCAAAAGGCAGTAACCAATATATTTCAATACTTTCAGCAAGCCAGCGATTATTTGGCGCACTACACGTCGCTTATTTACCCTGGCGGACGTTGGATGCACCAAGCTGGAAAAGGCATGAAAAAGTTTGGTCACGACCAAATCAACGATCCTCATTTGGCACGCATTATATACTATGCCAACGCAAATGACGTGTTTAAATCTGTTGCCGTGTCTGATGGTATTTCTGTGGTATTCAAGGATTTCAGAAAACACACAAGTGGATTCTCCTACGTTTATAAAAAAGATGGTGAAACTGTAGAAGTTCAGCGTGAAAACCCTGGTGACCACATTATCTCCCTCAGCCCTTACGATGAACCTATCATCAAGGAAATCAACGATGTTGTTGAGTCAGAGACTAACCAATTCGCCTTTCTCAATGCGTCAATATTTCCTCAAAAATTATTCTCTATTGAGAGCGACTTTGTGGAGCGTAATCCCGAAAAAGTACGCCCATACACAGAGGATTCAACATTTGATAAAACTACCGAAATAAAGCTACTTACCAACGACAAGGCTGGCAAGGCGGGGCGTGCACGATGGTATATAGCTAATCGCAATGTTATCACTACGGGATTAGATGTTCTTGGCGATTGGAAAGTTATCGTGTCTAGTGCCAATGCTGGAGGGCAAAAACGTGACAATCAAATAGAAGTAGTTGACCCCAATAGTGCTTTTGGACGTGCACGTATTGCCTTGCGCACTTTCAAAACTCGTGAGGAAGCCTACAATTTCTTGAAATGGTGCAAAACGGACTTAGTGCGCTTTGCATTCTTGCTTACAGATGAGTCACTTTCTTCTTTGGGTAAGCAAGTACCAGATATTTGCGATTATACAAATAACAATGGTATAATAGAATTTACCCCCCCCCGTGATATCAATCAGCAGGTGTACGACTTATTCAATATCACTCCCGAACAACAAACTCATATCAAAGAAGTGTTACGAGAATTGGACAAAGGAA
>DJEH01000036.1 GCA_002431845.1 Prevotellaceae bacterium UBA5903
TAATTTTGAACACCTACTTAAAAGCGAAAGGCTTTATTCTGCTTTGAGAATAGGGCTTTTCGCTTTATATGTATGGTGACGTTTACATTAATAAAAAAATATCATAAAAAATATAGCTTTTTGTTTGTTATAACTAAAAAATATACTACTTTTGCCGTTGAAAACAAACAAAACTTGAATGTTTGAAACTGAAACGTTTGCTACGCTAAATACTAAGGCAAATGGTAGCAAGGCGGACTTAAACATCAAGCTAAATAAACATAGATACATCATGTTGTCACGCGCATTCTTCTTTTACGGCTTTTATTTTTACTTTGCTGAACAAGTGAAGCGGGATGTCGTATGCCAACAATCTTAACATGATAAAGTTTTATGAAATCCCGCTTCTGAATAAGGAGCGGGATTTTTTAATACAACAATGTTATCCTATCTATCAACTATTGATTGAAATAAATAGAAAACAAGCTTACAAGGTATGAAGAAAATAGCTATTCAAGGCATAAAGGGGTCGTTTCACGACATTGCGGCACATCAGTATTTTGCAAACGAAGACATAGAACTGATATGTTGCGACACCTTTGAAGAGATATTTCAAGCTATGCGCGACGACTACTCTCGCCTTGGACTCATGGCTATTGAAAACACCATAGCAGGATCGCTCTTACACAATTATGACCTACTGCGCGAAAGCGGTATGACCATCATAGGCGAACATAAGTTGCACATTGAGCACAGCATAATGTGCTTACCTACCGACGATTGGGATACCATAACTGAGGTAAACTCGCATCCAGTGGCTTTGGCTCAGTGCCGACAGTTCTTGAGTAAGCACCCACAAATAAAAGTGGTTGAGGCTGAAGATACTGCAGGCTCGGCAGAGATGATAAGCCGCAAAAAACTTCATGGACATGCTGCTATCTGCCATGCTGGCGCAGCCCCTCTTTATGGCATGAAGGTGCTTGAACAACACATTGAGGACAATAAGCACAACTATACCCGCTTTTTGATGATGAGCGACCCTTGGGCGGCCGACAAACTGCGCGACCTTCATCGCACCAATAAGGCAAGCATCGTGTTTTCGCTTCCTCACGAAGAGGGGTCGCTATCGCAAGTGTTGAGCATCTTCTCATTCTACAAAATTAACCTAACAAAAATACAATCGTTGCCTATCATAGGGCGCGAGTGGGAATATATGTTCTATGTAGACGTAACTTACGATGACTATGTGCGCTATCGTCAAAGCATTGATGCCGTAAGACCCTTAATCAGAGAACTTAAGGTGCTTGGCGAATACATGGGCAAGTAAATATTTATTACATAATTGAATCACAAAAACAATACATTATAAACTATGATAGATATACAACCAGCAGACCGATTGAAAAGTGTCAGCGAATACTACTTCTCGCGCAAAGGCAAAGAAGTGGCACGCATGAATGCTGAGGGTAAAAATATAATATCATTGGCCATAGGTAGCCCCGATATGCCACCTTCGGCTGCCACCATCGATACGCTTTGCAAGGAGGCTCAAAAGGCTGATGCACACGGCTATCAACCAACTGCAGGCATACCGCAGTTGCGCGAGGCTATGGCGGGTTTCTATAAAAGATGGTTCAACGTTGAACTGGATGCTAAAACTGAGATACAACCACTCATAGGCTCTAAAGAAGGCATATTACACACTACGCTTGCATTTGTTAATCCGGGCGACAAAGTGCTTGTGCCAAATCCTGGCTATCCTACTTATACCTCGCTTTCAAAGCTTCTTGGCTGCACCATCGTAAATTATAATTTGCGTCCCGAAAATGGTTGGCAACCCGATTTTGATGAATTAGAAAGCATGGACCTCACAGGCGTAAAGCTGCTTTGGTGCAACTATCCTAACATGCCAACAGGTGCACCAGCACAGCGCGAAACCTACGAGAAATTGGTAGCTTTTGCACAACGCCATCACATCGTTGTGGTAAATGATAACCCCTATAGCTTTATCCTTGGCAAGGAGCATCTGAGCATCTTGCAGGTGCCTGGTGCTAAAGATTGCTGCATTGAATTTAACTCAATGAGCAAGAGTCACAACATGCCTGGTTGGCGTGTGGGCATGCTTGCAACCAATGCTACCTTTGTGAGTTGGATACTCAAGGTAAAGAGTAATATAGACTCTGGCACATTCCGCCCACTACAATTGGCAGCGGCACAAGCTTATCAAAACACCGATGAATGGCACCACGAGGCCAACGTAACTGTTTATGCCAAGCGACGCAAACTTGCGGGTGAAATAATGGATGCTTTACACTGTGAGTACGACCCTAAGCAGGTGGGAATGTTCCTTTGGGGGCATATTCCCGATGAATATAATGACGTTGAAGATTTAACCGAAAAGGTGCTTCACGAGGCGCGTGTATTCATCACTCCAGGCTTTATATTTGGCTCAAATGGTAAGCGCTACATCCGCATTTCGCTTTGTGCTAAAGAGGATAAACTTGCCGAAGCATTGCAGCGCATCAAGGCTGTATTTAAATAAAATAACAAGAAATAATTATTACTGATAAACAAGAATACACCCAAAGAATATTTATTCGTAATTACCCTATGTAAGCATAGCTTAATGCAAATAAACAAGGGCGTATCGCAAAATCATATTTATTATGGAACTTAATCTTACTCCCCTCAACCTAACTGAACACGACGACAAACGTCCTGTGGTTATAGCAGGTCCATGCTCTGCCGAGACAGAGGAACAAGTAATGAACACAGCTGCACAACTTGCAAAAAAAGGTATCAAGTTATTCCGTGCTGGCATTTGGAAACCACGTACAAAACCAGGAGGTTTTGAAGGTGTGGGCGAAGCAGGACTTCCTTGGCTCAATCGCGTGCAGAAAGAACTTGGTATGAAGGTTTGCACCGAGGTGGCAACACATGCACATGTTGAGGCTTGCCTAAAAGCAGGTGTTGATTTGCTATGGATTGGTGCACGTACAGTGGCTAATCCATTCGCTATGCAAGAGATTGCCGACACGTTGAAAGGTGTAGATATTCCTGTATTGGTAAAGAACCCCGTTAATCCTGATCTTGAACTATGGATTGGTGGTTTGGAGCGTATTAACCAAGCTGGTATCACTCGTTTGGGTGTGATACATCGCGGTTTCTCAACATACGAAAAGAAGCTTTACCGCAACCTTCCTATGTGGCATATACCCATTGAGTTGCGCCGTCGTTGCCCTGGTTTGCCTATCTTTGGCGACCCAAGTCACATTGGTGGAAAACGTGAACTCGTAGCTCCATTGTGCCAACAAGCTATGGACTTAGGCTTTGAGGGATTGATAGTAGAGAGCCATTGTAACCCTGATGCAGCATGGAGTGATGCATCGCAACAAGTTACGCCCGATGTGCTCGACTTTATCCTTGATAAACTTGTTATTCGCAAAATGACAGAGTCTACCGAGAGCTTAAATGCACTTCGTGGACAGATTGATGAAATTGATAACTCGCTTATCGAACTTATGGCTAAGCGTATGCGCATTAGTCGCGAAATCGGTCAGTATAAGCGCCAACACGATATGACCGTGGTACAAACAAGTCGCTACACAGAAATTCTTGACAAGCGTGGTGCGCAAGGTGTACTTTGCGGTATGTCGGCCGACTTTATCAAGGATGTGTTTGAAAGCATTCACGAAGAGAGCGTTCGCCAGCAAATCGAAGTGATGAACAAAGACTAAAAGAATAGGGAGATTATTTGATATGCGAATACTTATTCTCGGTGCAGGAAAAATGGGCTCGTTCTTCGTAGACTTGCTCAGTTTTGACCACGAAACGGCTGTTTATGATGTCGACCCTAAACGCTTGCGATTTATGTATAATACGTTGCGCTTTACGCAACTCGAGGAGATAGATGATTTCCGCCCAGAGTTGGTGATAAATGCCGTGACACTAAAGTACACGTTGAGCGTGTTTAAAGAGGTTATCCCGCACCTTCCTTCTGACTGCATTATTAGTGATATAGCATCTGTTAAAACAGGGTTGCGAGAGTTTTATTCACAATGTGGCATGCGCTATGTGAGCACGCACCCTATGTTTGGTCCCACGTTTGCCAATCTTGGTGCATTGAGCAACGAGAACGCAATTATAATCAGTGAAGGCGACTATATGGGACGCATATTCTTCCGCGATTTGTATAATCGCTTGGGATTGCATATATGCGAGTACACCTTTGATGAGCATGATGAAACTGTAGCTTACTCTTTGAGTATACCTTTTGTAAGCACGTTTGTGTTTGCAGCAGTTATGAAGCATCAAGATGCTCCAGGCACTACATTCAAGCGCCACATGCAGATAGCTCACGGCGTATTGAGCGAAGATGACACCTTGCTGCGCGAAATATTGTTCAACCCCCGTACAAGTGGTCAGGTATCTAAAATACGCGATGAACTGAAGGAACTTCTTGGCATTATTGATGCTAAAGATGAACAAGCTCTGAATGCTTACTTAAAGAAAATTCGTGAGCATATCAAGTAATGCATAAATAACAAGGCACGTTGAGCAAACGAGAGAGTTTGCAAAACGTGCCTTTGTGTTTTAATACGATTAACGAGTGTCTAAATCGTCACCATAGTAGCACCATAGCCGTATTCGCGGAATGAAGCGTCTTGGTATCTGCAATGTTTAAAATGATTGCGCAGTTCTTTAATAATGGCATTGCGCAGCACGCCTTCGCCCTTCCCATGTATAAACACAATGCGGCGTCCACGCTCTTTGGCATGTTCATTAAGCGTGTCTTTTACCACTTTTAGCTGGTAGTCAAGAATGTCTTTAGGCTCAAGCCCTACGAGCGTGTCGAGCAATTCGGTAGCATGTAGGTCTACCTCTATAAGGCTGTTCCTATCTTGTTTCTGTTTAGCTCTTTTTTCAGCACCACTCATGTGTGGCTGTGTGTGGTTGGGCATTTGCTCCTCGGGAGTTTGCATTGCCTCGCGCAGTTCGTCTGCGTCTACAAACATGGAGCGTGCCGCATGGTCGTCCTTAATGATGGGGAAAATAAGTGCTGGCTTATTAAAGAAGTCGTTTGCTTGGAATGCATGCAGTTTATAGAATTTCTGCCCTTCAATGCGCAAGTTTATGCTGAATGCTGGCTTAGGCATGTAAGCCTTGTCGCGCTTAAAGGCAAGCGTTTGCACCGTAATGCGTTGCCATTCGTCAAGATGCCCATGTTCGAACTCCTCTAAAAAGAGTTTCGTATTGGGAGCTATTTCGCCCTCGTGCCTCATGCTGCAAGCTTTGCCATCGTATGAGTAGAGAATGTAGTGAATGTAGTAGTTACAATCGTTCACTAAATAAGCCTCAAAGCCTGTTTCAGATAGTCTTTTGGCATCTTTAGGTACAAAAGCCAAGAGCAAGTTCAGCTCGTTAGCACCGCGGCGTTCTTGCGCCATAGGTTTATAGCTGATTTCCTTATCTGCAAGGTCTTCGTCTTCTTCTTCCTCCTCGTTATCATCAACTTTTAGTGCGTTTTTGATAGAGGTGGGAGCAGGTTGCTCGTCGTCTTTTCTCTTCTTTTGTTGTGCTTTAATCACTTTGGCAATGTTGTAATCGTCGGTGTCAATAGCAACAACTTCGCTGATGAGTGTTGGTATTTCAAAGCCGTCGGCATCAGCTACCAACACGATGTCTTTGCCTTGAAAGCCCGTAATGGTGCCCCCTCCAACGTCGTTAAGAAAGCGCACTTTATCTCCTATCTTAATCATCTTGTCCTAAGATTTTAGTAGTTTACTTATGCATTTCTACAATAGTAGTTTTGGGCAGTGTTTGATTGCGTTTTTCGGTTTCGCGCACCACGGCTTCGGCAAGATTTTTAAATGCCAAAGAGGTTATGGTGTTGTCTGCAACGGCAACGGGCTCACCCTCGTCGCCACTCTCGCATATGCTCTGTACGATAGGTATTTGTCCTAAAAGGGGCACATTCATCTCTTCAGCTAACTTTTTAACTCCCTCTTTACCAAAAATGTAGTACTTGTTCTCGGGCAATTCGGCTGGAGTAAACCACGCCATGTTTTCAACCAAACCAAGGATGGGTACATTCACCTTGTCGTTTTCATACATATCAATACCCTTTCGTGCGTCGGCCAATGCAACCGCTTGAGGGGTAGACACAATTACGGCGCCAGTGATGGCAAGATTTTGCAGAAGCGTAAGGTGAATATCGCTTGTTCCAGGAGGAGTGTCGAGAATAAAATAGTCTAATTCGCCCCAATCGGCATCGGCAATAAGCTGTTTTAAAGCATTAGATGCCATGCCTCCGCGCCACAATGTAGCGGTGGTAGGATTGACAAAGAAGCCGATAGAAAGAATTTTAATGCCGTATTTAAGAGCTGGAATAAGCACTTGTCGGCCTTCTTTCATCTCGGCAAAGATGTTTTCAGCTTCCATGTGGAACATCTTAGGAACCGAAGGACCAAAGATGTCGGCATCGAGTAATCCCACTTTATAGCCGAGTTTTGCCAATGAAACAGCAAGGTTGGCAGCCACTGTGCTTTTGCCTACACCTCCCTTGCCAGAGCTTACGGCGATGACATTCTTTACTTGTGGCAACATCTTACCAGGCTCTGGGCGCTCAGCTTGTCGGCTTTTGGTGTGTATTTCTACCTCAACAGCTTTATCAACATAAGTGTGAATGGCAGCTTCGGCAGCTTTTATAACCGATTTCATAAAGGGATCGGTGTTTTTTTCGAATATAATAGAGAACGAAACATGCATGCCATTGATGCGTAGATCGTCTTCAATCATATCGTTTTCAACAAGATTCTTACCATTACCTGGGTAACGCACTTGTGCCAAAGCATCTGTTATGAGTTTAGGATATAATTGCATGGTTTTGTTTTTATATTGTGTTTCAAAACGCTATGTAATAAGCAAACAAACATTGTTTTTTTACTACATAATCGTTGTCTTTATTTTTTTTATTTACTTGCTTGTGGTTAGTCCCGAACGTTTGTTGCGGTTGTAACTTCTGTAATCATCCAGTTCAATCTCAACGTTTGGTTCACAGAGTTCTCCGGTTTGTGGCAGTCTGAATTTGAGATATTTAATGGTAAGACCACGCGCAATCCATTGTTGTTCGTAATAAGTTTGTATGCCCAAAATATCTCTTACTTCGCTATCGTTTTCGGCTTCAAGCGTGTGGTATAAGTCTGCTGTTTTAAATTCAACAGGCAAATTGTTTTTCTCTACCATGTAGTTGGTATAAGTAAAAAGAAAGTTGCTATCAGTCTTTAAATGAACGATGCCATTGTCTTGTAGGAAACGTCTGTATCGCTCCATAAAGAAGGTCGATGTGAGGCGTTTTGTAGCTTTTTTCATTTGCGGATCAGAGAATGTAAGCCATATTTCAGCCACTTCGCCAGCACCGAAGAAATGGTCTATAAACTCAATATGAGTGCGTAGAAAAGCCACATTCTTCATGCCCTCGTTGAGCGATTGTGTGGCTCCAGTCCACATTCGCGAGCCTTTAATGTCTACTCCGATAAAGTTTTTATTCGGAAAAAGTTTCGCTAGTCCCACTGTATATTCACCGCGGCCGCATCCCAATTCAAGCACAATGGGGTTGTTATTTTTAAAAAACATTTCGTGCCATTTGCCTTTCATTTCAAAGGGAGTAGGCGATGTAGCCACGTCTGCAGCTTGAAACACATGAGGGTATTGTTCCATGTCGGCAAACTTTGCCAGTTTATTCTTGCTCATTTTTGAGTAATGTCTTTACGTCGTTTTCAACTTGTTGCAGTTTGCCGTTGCAAAACTTTATGAGTTCTTGAGCCTCGGCAAGTTGCTTTGTTAATTGGTCGAGTTCGAGAGAGTTGCTCTCAAATCCTTGTACGATAGCTTCAAGACGATTGATAGCTTGCTCGTATGTGATAGTTTTTTTAGCCATGTTTTCAAAAGGCTGTATAATTTATAGTATGCTTAGTTTACAGTGCTTTCAATAGAGCCATTTAAGAACGAAGTTGTCAGCACATCTCCTTGCTTGAGCATCTTGGCATCTTTCACAACTTTACCATTGTGCAATGTGATGCTATAGCCCATAGTTAAAATACGCTTGGGGTCGGCCAATGCAACACTTTTTTCTATCATCTCATGTTGCTTATGCGCTTTAAAGAGCATATATTCAATGGCATGTTGCATGCGTGGTATGTACGCATCTACCTTGTTGTGTTCGGCAACGAGCGTATTGTTAGCGTAGACTTCAAGCTTCGAAGATAGGCGCATAACCCTTTCGTTTTGACGATTTACATATTTTGACGCCCCCATTTCAAAGCGATGTGAAAGGTTTTGAAAGGCTTGCTTGTGCTTAGTGATTTGCATATTAGTGGCATAAACAAGCTCTTTTTGCAAGGCATCAAAATGTTGCAATTCGTTTTGAAGTCGTAGCGAAAGCGCTTTAAGCAATCGTTGCTGAAGGTTTTGCAATACGGCAGTCTCGTTGTTACGGCTGTCTATTAAGAAGGCTGCAACCGCAGTAGGCGTCTTTAGTCTTGTGTGAGCAACCATATCCACAATCGTGTCGTCGCGCTCGTGCCCAATGCCAGTAAGCACTGGTAGAGGGTATTGTGCAATGTTAGCACCAAGCAGATAGGTGTTAAACCCATTGAGGTCGGTAACGGCACCACCACCGCGTATAATTACCACCACGTCCCATTCCTCTCTGTCGTTCATGATGGCATTAAGTGCATCGATAACGCTGTCTTCAACGTGCTCGCCTTGCATAATTGCAGCAAAGAGTTTCACCTTGAAGTGATAACCGCTCTGCTCCAATTGGTTACAAAAGTCGCCATATCCAGCAGCCGTAGGGCTTGATATAACAGCAATGCGCTCAATGATGCGGGGCAATGGTAGCTCCTTATTAAGGTCTATCACCCCGTCATCTTCGAGTTGCTTGATAATCTCTTTTTTCTGTTGAGCAAGGTCGCCCATTGTATAAGAGGGGTCGATGTCAATCACGTTAAGCGAGTAGCCATAGAGTTCGTGAAAGTTCACCGTTACGCACACAAGCACTTTGATACCAGCCGATAGCAACTGCCCTGTTACGCGTGCAAAATGGTCGCTCAGAATGTTGTAGTTTTGCCGCCAGATGTTGGCTTTAGCCTTGGCTACAATAGTGCCGCTTGCCTCGTCTTTTTGCACCAATTCCATGTAGCAATGTCCATTCGATGCCACTCTCATTTCGCTTATTTCCACCTTTAGCCAATAGCAGTCGGGCATGCTTTTTTGCAGGTAGAAATGCACCATGTTGTTTAGTTCAAAGAGCGTAACAACAGTTCTACTTGTTGTTTCGTCAAGGTATTCATCGTGCGAGAGAGGTGCAAAAGGGTCTATCATGTAACGAAAGTAATAAAGGGATTTACTAAGTAAAATGAAGTGCTTATTTCCTTAACAATTCAGCGGCTTTAACCATGTTTGGAATGCCGTAGCCGTAGATATTGTCGGGATGAGAGGCGTTGTTACCACTCTGTTGTAGCGCGTTGATAAGTTCGCTTGGGCGCTTTGTAGGAAAGGCTTGAAGCAAGCAAGCCACCGCTCCACACATGGTAGGACAAGAGAACGATGTGCCATTCACTTCGGTTTCAGTACCATCCGTATCGTATACTGCAGACCTTCTGCCCACCGCCATTACATCGGGTTTGATACGTCCGTCGGCAGTATCACCAACCGACGAAAAGTTTGTGTTGATGCTATCTTTGCTCACTGCGCCAACCGTAATCATGTCGCAAGCATCGGCAGGAAAGCCTATTTTCTTCCATTTTTCGTCACCGCTATTGCCCGCACTATTTAGTAGCACAATGCCACGGCTGGCACAGAGCGATGCGCTTTTGCTATTGATAGCGGTGTGTCCGTTGAGGTCGTAGTAATGGTGGTTCATCTCTTTATGGTCGAAATGATAGTAGCCAAGCGAACTTGTTACAAGGTCGCAACCTACGCTGTCGGCATATTCAAGAGCAGCGCACCAATTGTCTTCTTCAACGAGTTGTTCTGTCTCGCCATCCTCGCTTTGTAGTAGGTAATATGCAGCTTCGGGAGCCGTTCCTACCAAAAAGTTAGGTTCGTTAGCAGCCATACACGATAGCACCATCATGCCGTGTTCTTGTTCTTCGAACACGCTTTTCTCAGGACGAACAAAGTTGCGTGTGCCCAATATGCGAGTTGCTTTAAGCCCTTTCATCAAATCTGCATTGAAGAAGCCACCATCAATTACACCTATCGTAATGCCTTGACCTTTAAAGCCTTGAGCATGCAACTTTTCAACCCCCAACATCTCAACTTGTTGTGCACCATAGCCATAGTAGTTGGCAAAGGTGGTGTCGCGCTTATTTGTTACGAGGTCAAAGCGGTCGTTGGGCTTTAGCACGGGTATGCTGTCAGGACTTTCCCATACTTTCAGCACATGGTTCACTTCGGGCAGTTGCGCAACGCGCTTTATTAGGTTGCTATCAGCGGTTTCAACCACCACAGAGTTGTTCCATTTGCTAAGGTTGTAAATGCGTAGTCCCAATTGCTCAATGTGTTTAAGATAAGAATTGCTTATGGGCAAATCATATTCATCAACACTTAACGCATAGCGTTTGCGGCGTGCGAGTGATTTTTCAGACAAAAATTTTTCTGGATGCTTCAAGCTATAGTCGTTGTTCTTCTTATCCTTCAGAGTCACTCTGTAGCGGTATGTTTTTTCACATTTTACATACGTCACGCTGTCGTCATTGTCTGTGCTTTCTTGTGCTTTTATTGCGCTTGTGCAGAGCATGCTGAATAGTAGAAGTAAGAACTTTATATATGGTTTTTGCATACAAATTCAGTTAATGTTTATAATGCAGGTTTTTCAGCTTCAATTTTGTTTTCAACCTTGTCGGGTAGAGCAGAGAAAAAGTCCATCCTTGTGCGCTTTTCAAGCTCATCAACCGTTAGTTGATAATATGTCAAGGGGTGACTACCCGCCTTGTTTTCAAACACAAAAGCATAGGCTTTGGGAGTTTTGGGATAGCCTACAAGCAGCACTTTAAAGAAAGCATCGGGCACTGCCACCTTGTTACCACCAATGCGCTGCGGTGTGCGTTCTTTATAGTAGATAGGGCCAGCAGCAATGCTCACACAGCCATATTTCGTAGCCCAACTGCGCTCCAATTCCTCCAAATCTTTCCAATCACCACGATTCAAGTTGCGGTTTTGGGGGCACACGTTAGTCATATAAAACGATTCAACCATTGCTTGGTGGCTCCATTTCATATCGGCGGCAGGCGCCATGTGTCCGCGATCGTAGCCCGAGTTGGTATAGTCAGTGGGGTAGGCTTTAGCCCCTTTCACTTTGGGGTCGGGTTGGAATTTGTTGTAGCGTGCCTCCGTTCCATTTGCTTTCTTCCTTGTGAGTTGCCATGCCACCCACTGTGGTGTTTTAAAGTCTGCATCGTAGCTCACGGTGTAGCCAATATGCTTGATGATTTGTCCGCCACGCTCAATATTGTAGCGTGGAATTTCAATACCTTCGGGACACTGCCCACCAGTATCTTCGTTAGCAGCTTGGGCTATGGCGTTAGCCTGTTCTTCAACTGTAGCTTGGGTTGCTAAGGCCTCTTGTTGTTGCGACGAGCGCATTTTTGTGATGCCAGCAACCGTTATGATGGCAAGCAAAAACAGCATGGAATATTTCTTCATACTCCTGTGTGATGAGTTTTAGATATTGCTTAATGTGTTTAAGTAGGTATTCAAAATTAATTTATATAATCATGCTCTACATTAATTGATATGCCTTA
>DJEH01000071.1 GCA_002431845.1 Prevotellaceae bacterium UBA5903
TTGTTTTGCTTATAATGCTTTAATTTAGCTCTTAACTACGAGAGTAAGCGCTAAGTTTTTCATATTTACTTACTTTATAAGTTGTAAATATATATAATAAGTATTAATTGTATTCGTGGGGTAATAAAAGATGTTAAAATACAATCAATCAATAAAAAAAGACAAGTAAACGACCTAAGATGGTACCATAGAGTAGCTTTGTTGGTAAGAATTATGATTGTAAAATACAAACGACAATAGAGCGATGATAATGCCTCTATTGCCGTTTATACAAAAGATATAAGTTTCTATGTTTACTTTTTCTCCTCAATTTGCTTGTATTGCTGTATGCTCTCAGCACTACTTCTGTGTTGCACTTTTTTACCACCAGAGAAATTCCATGTTAAGGAAAACGTAAATAATAAAGGTTTGGTTACGTTGTGATAATAAAACGTATAGCCATCTCCTTCCATGCGGCTTTTACGTCCCTTTGCCCAAATTGTTGAATAGAGCGAAAGCCGTAATTTCTCTTTGCATAAGGATTTCCACAAAGAAGCGTTTAAATCGCCAACAGGTTGCCAATAGTAATTTTCAAAGTTTATCTTTGTTTCCCAGTAACCATTGATTGCCCCTCCAAATGTAGAGGTAAAATTAAAGTTGTTATCCCATCTGAACTTTCCGCCCCACTTGCCGTTAATATGTTTATTTTGCAAATTGCATCTTATTTGCATAGCTTCTGCTTGTAGCTTTAAGTTCCACCATTTTGTAGGTGAGTAAGCAAACTCCATTCTGGCTGCTATTGCCTGGCGATACTTGCCATTTGCGGGCTTCGACCATGTAATATTGTTGTTCAAGTCGTCAGTGCCATGCTTATAATAAATAGGTGATAGCTCTCGCGTGTACATCAACATAGCCGAAATATATTTGTTAAAAGCCATGCGAAGTATTGCATTATGTTCTTTAGGAGTATGGAGCGTTGAATTTCCTGTAGTATAATGATAGGGAGTAGAATATTTGTGATAATTATTAATAACGCTATAAGGCATATCACTAATTGAGTATTGATAGATTAAGCCTAACATACGTTCTTTTTGGGGATTAATAATCCACATCAAGTTGCCTTGTGGACACAAATGAACTTTGCTAAAGGTTGTAGTTTGCTCTGATGTAACCACTTTCATCCTATTGTATTGTAATGTCAGCCCAGCACTATACATTAATGTTTTTGCTAACCCAGAAACATTTGCATATATAGATGGGATGTGTGCATCAGCTTTATTCCTAAGTTCTTCAGCATAATCGTTATAATGTATATATTGATATCCAGCTCCAACTATCCATTCGCCACCTTTTGCATCTTTGTGAGTGTATTGAGGCTTTATATTGAACATATTGGTTTTCTCGTTCGTTTTATTAGCTGATATATTTAGTTCGTCTTTATCCTCAAGTTGCTTTAAGTTGTAATTTTGAAGAAGGTAGTCAGCAGTAAGTTCAAAGTTTGATCCCTTTTGGTCTGTATTTAATGTATATTTTGCAACAGTTTGTTGTATGAATTTGCTTTCAGGACCATGCAACTGTATATCGCTTTTTTGCTCATTTTCAGTCCAAATATTTGTAATGGTGTTATGCTGTCTGTTTTTAATTGCCATATTTCCTATGTATTCAGACAAAGCAAGTTGTGAGTTTTTGTTTAGTTCGTAGCTTATATTTAAGCGATTACCAAAGTTATTCATCCATGAGCGAGATTTTGAGGATACATTTGTTCGCTCTCCTGTGTTATACAAAAAATCATTAGTTGCATCCTCTATTAACTTTCGGTGTGAAAGAATGACATAATAGTTGATGGTGCATTTACCTGTACTTGCATCAAAAACAAAAGTTGGTGAACTTTCGGTTATTCCATAAGTTTTTATTGTTGTTGCTTGTACGTTTAAATAGCCTGAATATCCTCCATTCTTTTCCTTTTTAGTTATGATGTGGATTGTCCCACCTTTATGTGTTGCTCCTTCACCAATTGAAAGGAAGTCTACTTGGATGTTTTCTATACGTTTGGGCAAAAGTGCAGATAGTTCTTCTTGTGATGTTATTTTTACTCCATTAACATATACAATAGGCAGTTTGCCAAAGAGCATGATTTTGTTATCTGTCACACTCATTCCTGGCAAATAAGCAAACATATCTTGTACTGTAGTGCAATTTTCAAGTCCAGAGCCTTGCGGATGCATACTATACCCTTTTGCATTATTTTTAATGCGACTACTTGTAACTATAGCCATATTAAGTAAATGCGGGTTATTATACATCTTAATAGTTCCTACATTTTTATCTTTAAAGCAATGATACACATTTTGATAGCCAATGTATGAAAATAATAAAATACCTTCGTCTACATTGCTTTCAAGCATAAAGTTACCTTTTTCGTCAGTGGTAGTTTTTGTAATATATGAAGAGTCTACTTTTGAAAGTAAAAGAGCATTTGCCCCAATAAGTGGATGATTATTTTCATCTACGAGTTTTCCTGTGATTGTTTGGGCACAAGAAAATAATGTAAAAAAAGACAAAATAGCGATTGATAAAATAAATCTTTTCATGTATTAAATTATGACTTATTTGATGAAAACATTAGGATTTGTGTACAATGATATTAATTAGCAAATAATTCATTAAAACGCATCTTTATTTGGTTTTCCTTGTCTTCTTCAGATATAATATTAGGACATTTATTGGTATTATTTTCACGATGTTTCTGAGAGCATATTGTGCATATAGGTAGTAATGAACATTCAGCACAATATGACTTGATACGCATTTCTGATTTAGAACTTGAATCAAATAATACTATATTGCCTTTGTCATCAATGATACCTATTTTATTAGATGAATTAAAGTCTCTTGCTGTACATTTGAATATGTCACCATTGTAGTTTATAACATACGAGTAGTCATAGTCTGCGTAGCAATAACTTTTAGCACAAGCGGAATCTTCAAAAGCGCATTTAATTCCTTTGCTGATAGCATAATCATTGATTTGCTGAACTTTTTCAAACAGTTTTTTTGTTTGTTTTTCTTGCCAAATACGTTGTAATGAAATTTCTATTAGTGTTTTATTTGTACGTTGTAATTTAACGATGTCGTCTATTAAGCCTTTAAAAGAAGAAATGTTATCAGATGTATAATTAAATCTAATGTTTATTTTTAGATGTTTGCTAAGAGCGTAGTTTATATTTTCTAATACAATGTTGTATGTACCAATACCATTCCAATTTTTTGTTTTATTATGGAATATTTTATTTCCATCAAACGCAATTTGAAAAGATGTTGGAATATTTAATTCTGATATACTATCAATAAGATTAGGTCTTAACAATGAACCATTGGTAGTAAAATGCAAAGACAAAGCAACATTACCAATTCTACACATTTCAGCTATCTTTTTAGCTATTGGTATAGCTCGCTTATTTGCAGTAAGTAATGGTTCTCCGCCAAAGAAGCCTAAACGTATTTTTTTTAGATTTTTGTTTCTTAATTGCAACGCTATAAAACTTTCTATAGATTTTATAGTTCGTTCGCTCATATATGCTTCATTGTTATGTTTTTCATAGCAATACCAACATCTAAGATTGCAATCAAGCGTAGGATTGATAGTTAGCCTTAACACTTTGTCTGAAGATAAAGATTTAATTATATTATGTTTTACTTTTTCTATTTCATCAAACAAAGTTTCTACTATAATTCCGTTAGAAAGCAATGCATTATAAAAGGTAGGATGAATAGATGATAGTGCATCTATATTGTTTAGATTGTTCAATACAATGTCTGCTAACTCTTTAACTATAAAAATGGTTTTGTCCCAAGCGTAATTGTAAATGGCATAACGTCCATTATCAATATTATATATCCTATTGTATTTACTCCAATACATATTAAATATTATAATATAAACACAATACAGGTTGAAAGCGCATTAACATTCAACCTGTATAATACAAATATTTATTTACCTGTTGGTGGCTTTAATATAGCTTCTTTACAAGCTTGGCATCCACAATTAATATTAACCCAACCCGAATCTTTGCCGCAGTTGCTATTGTAAATGCTTTCTGATGCAATATGGACATCTTCAGCTTGGCTAAATCCTCCTACTAAGTGTCCCATTTCATTCCTACTCAAAGGAATAATTTCTGTATTTTTCTTTTTCATGTTTGATATAGATTATGTCTTGATATAGTTGATATGCAAATGTACTATTATTATTTTATTTTAAAAAGTATTTATGTGAAAATCGTATAAAAACTTTAAACAATTATGTTATAAAAAATGAGGCTCTTGTTATGAGTAAGTAATAACAAGAGTCTCATTGTAGGTTAGTTTATTTTACGATAATCTTCTTACCATTCACAATGTAAATGCCGTGAGATGCTTTGTTAGTTTTGCGTCCTTGCAAATCGTAAATAGCAGTTGGTTTTATGCTTATCGTTACTGGATGCACACTTGCAATGTGGTCGAAGTCGATAAGATAGCATGATTGTGGATAACTATTTTTGAAGTAAAGTATTGGGTGAGGAATGGGGTAGGTTTTGTTAGTATATGGGTAGAAACCTGCGCCTTTGTCACCATTTACATCCAAAGCATAGCATGTATATCCGCTTGCAGAACCAACGTTGGCGGTTGTGTTCATGCTACCTCTGAGGTAGTTGTTAGAGGCTGATATAGTGGAACCTGCTTTGACAGCTGGCATAAGTGTTATGCTATCTGCTGCTGTTGGACTGATGAGTAAAGCCCCTGTGTTTTTAGGCAGTATTTTGTTATACTCGCCAATGCGTGTGAGATTGAGTTCTTGCGATGTGGTGTCTACTGCCACAGCGTAAGCTAAAACATCGTCGGGGATGGTCGTTGCAAATGGCAGATAGATAGACTGGCAACTTGTGGTGCCTGTTGTTTCGAGTTTTACGCCATTGTAGTAAGGAACTTCGGCAAGTTCGAACATGTTAGAATAGCCATCTTCATAACCAATGTCGGGCTTGTTCCATGCATCAAACGAGCCATTGCTCTTCAGTACAAAAGCACCAGGATTGCTACCACCTGCGCGTTTGCCAAGAATAGTGAAATAGCCATAATGGTCGTATGCACCAAGGCTCGTCAGTTTGAAATCGCAATAGGTAGAGTCGTAAGAAGTCATGAAGCCTTTGTTGCCGTTCTGACCATCTTTGCTGCCACGCCATATAAGGTATTGACCATTTTTGGCATTTACAAAGTAGTATTTACCATTGGGCTGACGATGACATACAAAGATATCGTTGTCGGTGTATTTGCTATTAGTAGCTTTGCGTGCAGAGAGGGTGTTGCTACTATTAGTGAGCACATAGATGGTTCCGTTCTTTTGGTGGTTACGAAGTACAAAAGCTTTGCCATCTTCGGGCATGATGATGTCGGACTTTTGGTATGTTTCGATAGCTGTGCGGAAGGTGATAAAGTCTTCAAACGTAGTTTTGCCTTGTGCTGTTGCAATGGCCTCCTCTAAGTTCTTACGTGCTGGACTATCGTCGGCAGGCGAGCCCATACCATGGTGGCTCAATAGCTCTTGTGCTAACTTGGTGAGCGACTTGATGCGGTTTTCGGCGAAATGCTTTTGTTGGTAAACACGCACAAAGTCGAAATCTGTTTCGTAAGTATGCGTTAAGTCGGGGTTCTTTGCCCATGTGCCCATACCTACACTTTGGTTAAGAATGATGTAGTAGTTGTGGTCGTAAGGCCATTGTCCGCGAGCTAATTCGTCGGGATTTTTGCTCTTGGTGTGTGTAAATACTTGTTTGCCATCCACATACCAACGGAACTCTTGATCGTCCCATTCAAAGCCATAAGTGTGGTAGCGGTCGTGCTTGCAAGCCTCGTTAATGCCGCGGCTACCTGTGGCACAATGCACTGTGTGCCATGCGCGGTCTTGCGTGTCGATGGTCTCGAATATATCGATTTCGCCATAAGCAGGCCAATCTGCACTTTGGTCATCGGGTATCATCCAAATGGCAGGGAAGTTGCCAATGAAAGGATTTATCTTTGCGCGACACTCCATATAACCATAAAGATAGCTAAACTTACCGCTTGAATGAACGGCACCTGTAATCATAGGCACGGAGTCGGTGCCTTCGGGAGTAGGCATTGCCAATGTGCAGAGTTTTCCATCCTTAAGGTACACCACATCGGGACTATCCGAAATGTAGCGCCCCCAAGCAATGTGCGACGGCAATCGGGGTGCACGACACCATTTTGAAGTATCGGGCTCGGTGCCTACGCCTGTTTCAAACTCATCGTTGAAGATGCATTCATACTCTTCGCTTCCATCTGGTTCGAAGTAAGCTTTTACGATTACATCGCCATCGATGCTATCAGCGGGTATGTTATATTCTTTGGCAGGAACGGTGTATTCTTTCCATTGTAGGTTGCCATTAGCATCATACTGCTCACCACGCAAGTTGTAGCCGTGGCGAATGGTCATGCTCTCTGCTTTGTAACCATCGGCAAATGCAGTAGGGCGCACGTTTACTTTGGTGAATGGTTTGATGGTATAAGCTAAGCCATCGGGGTCGGACGAATAGATATTGCCATTACGGGTGTCGGTATCGAGAGTGATACTTTCACCATATACGTTGAGCAAAAAGTCTATCACATAGCCATCAGCACTGCCAAGGGCATTTACACTTGGGTTCCACACCATGCGTGCGCGATAATGTCCGGGTAAGCAATCAGAAGTGATTTTGCTTGTAGGCATAGCAGTGCCATCGGTGCTTTGCGCTAAGAGTTCCTTTGAAGTGTCGAACTGCCCATCATTGTTGAGGTCTACAAAGAGGTAGCCTTTGAGTGGTTCGCTACTATTCCAACTAACGTTTAAGGTGCTGCCTGCGGCAATGGGAAGCATCTTTTGCGTTAGGTCGGTATAGGCCATTCCGCTTGTTGGTTGAAGGTTCAAGGTTGCTTTGCCTGACTTCAGTGTGAGCTGCGTTAGCGCTACTGACGACGTAGTGGGAGTGTTTGTAGCTACTCCTAATGGATAGCTTGTTACTTGTGCATTTGCTCCTAAACTACCACAAAATGGGAGTGTGAGTGCTAGTAAATGGCTTACTTTCTTGAGTGAAATGTTTTTCATAAGCTCATTTTTAGATTGGTGTTTTAAAGATATGAATTGCTTTGCCTATATAATTGTATATATAAGCATTATGCCAATCGCTATGCATGTTTAATTATTAATTTTGTAATATAAATGCATGCAGTGCAAGTGGTTAGCAATGCAAATATATATAATTTTTACCCTCCCCCACAAAAAAATATCTTATTTAATTACAAAAACCTTATA
>DJEH01000007.1 GCA_002431845.1 Prevotellaceae bacterium UBA5903
TAATTATGAACACCTACTTATAAATTAATTTTGAATACCTACTTATTAAATGCCTATTTAGGTATAGCATTTGTGCAAAGTTAGTTTATTTAGCTTATGTCAGCCTTTAAAACCCTACGAAATATATGGTGTTAAAGGAAAATAGGTGAGAAATAATGTGTACAATCATAAAAGGAGAAACATGGTAATTTTGCATTATAAATAAGTGCTCATAATTACTTTTAAATTTGAAGTGCTTACCGATAGTTTGCTCAAACTCGATGTTTATTTGTGGGACGAACAATGCAAACAAGGTATTCCTATTACCATCATGCCACGGTCTTTGCCCATTGACACGCTGTCATTTGTTGATTGGTGGCTTATTCACGAACTGTGTATGAATGCCGAACCTAATGGTCCACGAAGTTGCTATGTTCGCATCACATCGTCCGACACTTTGAAAGCTGGTCCCGTGTGGGATTTTGATATGGCTTTCAACGAAGTGGGGGTGGATGATGGTGGCGACTTGCGTCCCGAAAAGTTTAAGTATGCCAAGGTTTTGCCCCCTTTCTTAAAAAACAAACAAATACGCTGGCTTACAACCGATTCGCTTTATTGCGCAAACGCTCTCTTGCTCAATGGCCTTATTGGCGACCCACATATTCGTTCGTTATCGCGTAAGCGGTGGAACGAACTGCGTCCTCGCTTTAAACGTTTGAATACTTATATAACACATTGTGGAAAACTACTCAAAACACAGGCCGAACGCGACCAAACTCTATGGAATAGTAAGGAGCCAGCACGCTTCGCCCCATCGGTTACATGGGACGAGGCTATAAAACGCTTGCTCACAACATATAATAAGCGAATAAGCGCATTGGATGCCGCGTTTAATAAGTAGGGCGTGTGCTACTAAAACAATAAGTAAAAAGCTAGTGCTCAAAATTATGTTTGATTGGTATTGAAACAGGCTTTTATAGCCATTTAAACATAATTTTGAGCACTACTTATATGCGCAATTTAGACTTTAGTTTTTAAGCCTTATTACCACTCAACCTTTTCGTTTAGGATAACACCATCTGTTGCATCCTCAGAGGTAAAGTTACCTCCCCTATATTGTACACAAAGCATTACTAAAGGAGTTGTGCCGTTGTTGCGAACCGAACGCTTACCATTGGGGCTAACCCTAACAACACTGCCCTGGGTAATGGGAAACACGTGGCCATCTACCTGAAACTCACCATTGCCACTAAGGAAAAAGTAAAGTTCTTCGTGGGTTTTGTGGGTGTGAAGAAAACCTGTTTCAGTGCCAGGAGCGAACGATTGAAAAGAAAACTCGCTGCCTGTAGCTCCTACCAAAGTACCACCAAACACCTTTCCAGGAATCTTTACTTCGGGCGAGAGGGTTAATAAGTACTCATTGAGTTCAGCAAACTTGCCGAAGTCTACGGCTGTAACATTTTGCTCTTTGATAATTGTTTTTGCTTCTTTCATTTGTTGTATGTATTTATGTTCTTTGGTTTTTATGTAGTGCAAAAGTAAGGAGAATACTCTTTTTTTTCAAGAGGGTACTTTGGGGTGACGTAGTTACTTTGAGGTAAGTATTTCTCAAAGTCAAGTTAAAGCGTTATAGCTTTTTAAAATAGATTAACCATATGGCATGATGCTTATTAGCAGAAAGTTAGTTACTTTTGTATAGTAATGATGAAAATGAATGAATAAAAAGATGGTAAATGAATAATGATATAACTGAAATGGTATTTAAAGACTGCCCCATTCGCAATGTCTTGGCACATATTTGCGGCAAATGGTCGTTGTTGGTGCTTTATGTTATAAATCAAAACAATAACATACGGTTTAACGAACTACATAAGGCTATTCCCGATATATCGCAAAAGGTGCTGACCACAACACTACGCGGGTTAGAGACATACGGCTTTGTAGTTCGTAGGGCTTATGCAGAAGTTCCGCCAAGAGTAGAATACTCACTAACAGATAGAGCTCGCTCGTTTATTCCCTTAATGGAAAAAATGATAGTTTGGGCACAAAATAATATGGCGGGTATCATGTATGATAAAGAGCGTTATTCAAGATAAAAAGTTGATGTGATAAATTACAACTATTTGTGTAGATAGTTCTTAGTGTGTAAAACAATCATGCAAAAATGAGGTATTTACGCTCGGTTAATACTATCTTTGCAATGTGAATAAAGAAAGAATAAAAACAAAGAGCAAGGGATTGTTAGCTTCGCTCTGTTTATCTGCTATAGGTGCATACGCCCAAGCAGTCCCAACAGATACGTTGCAGCAATCACCTCGGGTAGATTACAGTCTGACGGTTATTACCGAAGGACAATGGAATATGACGCACCATCGTGGTGGATGGGCCAATAGGTTAGATGCCTCTTTGGGTGTAAGGTTGTGGCGCGATGCACGGTTTGAAGCGTCTGTATTAAGTACCTATCAGCCCACAGATGCAGTGGCCGATGTGCACCAAGATTTTTCAAATATCAATGCACCTAATCGTCCATTACGCTTGGTTCACTTTGGTTTGCAACAACAGTTTATTAATAATAAGCTAACTGCTTATGTAGGCTTGCGCCAGGCTGACGAGGACTATTTTAACACGCCTATGGCAGGATTGTCTACGGGGGCTTCGTGTGGTTGTGTGCCAACAGTGAACGATAATTACCACATTAATGTGTTTCCGCTCACCGCTTTAACGTTACATTTGAGCTATGCACCCAACGACAATTGGCTTGTGCAAGCAAGTGTGTACAACGGCAATGCTTACGACACTCTTGACCGCTCATTTCGCTTTCGGCCACATCGTGATGGACTGATTTCGCTTGGTTCTGTAAGCTATGTAGGCAAGAGTCGTACGGAGGATAGTTTTGCTCCCACATATTTGTTGGGGTGGAATTTTGGTCGTCATTTCCGCGAAACGTCGCAGCGTCGGCATGCACAAATAGGATTTTGGCTAACGGCAGAACAACCTATAACCCAAGTAGGACGGGTGGATGTGGTAGCAGCGGCAACTTTTTCGCACCAGTTTAAAGACCCCGAGGTAGCAAAAACCTACTATAATGCAACACTTTCGCTTGGGCATCTCACACGTAAGGGTGGTAACCTGGCTTTTGTTTTTAACAGAGCCTACTATCGCGATGCGCATGAGAGTGACTTTGAAACCACATTCCTTATGCCTTTAGGCAAAGGTTTCAGCATACAACCAGCTTTGCACCATTATAGCACAAGCGGCGAAAAACAATGGATGGGGCAACTGCGTGTGATATTAGAATTACCATAAAACAAAAAAGAAAATGCAGCTTGATGACACTTCTTTTCCGCTTATAACGGGCGATAGCACGTTTGATGTTGTGGTGCTTTGCGATGGCGATTATCCCACAAACCCAATTCCTGCGTCTATTCTGAAGCGTGCGCAGCATGTGTGTTGCTGCGATAATGCGGCATTGCGCTATATCACTGAAGGCAATATGCCACAAATCATTATAGGCGATGGCGACTCCTTGCCTAAGGATATTCAGCAGAAGTATGCTCATATAGTTAAGAGAATTGACGAACAAGAAGATAATGACCAAACTAAGGCAACTCGTTATTGCATTGAGCAAGGGTATAAACGAATAGCCTATTTGGGTAGTACTGGCAAACGCGAAGATCATACCATTGGCAATATATCTTTGTTGATGAGGTATTACAAGCAGATGGGACTTGAAGTGACCATGATAACAGATTATGGTTATTTTACACCAGCACATGGCAACATTACGCTAAAAACGTTTAAGGGGCAACAAGTTAGCATCTTTAATATGAACTGCACCTCACTGAGTAGTAATGGACTTAAATGGAATGTTTATGCTTTTGGCGAACTATGGCAGGGTACACTCAACGAAGCTATGGGGAATGAAGTAAATATACAAGCAGATGGATATTATCTGATATACAGAACCTTCAAGGCAAAAGAAAGTATTTAACAAATATCTAAAAAATGGCACTGTCTAATATAGAGAAACATTATAACAAACACCCTGAAGACTTGCGTCTATTGCGTAGGCATGGCATAGTAGAGTTTGAAACAACTATGCACCATCTGCATCGCTTTTTAACCCCAGGAATGCAACTATATGATATTGGTGCAGGAACGGGGCGTTACACTTCGGCTTTAATGGCTGAAGGCTATGAGGTGTATGCAGTTGAACTTGTAAAGCGCAATATTGACGTGTTTCTAAAGCGCGAACCGGCAGCTCATGTGGTGCAAGGCGATGCCAGAGACTTGGCATTTGTACCTACGGCATCGGCTGATATAACTTTGCTACTTGGCCCTCTTTACCACCTTATAGGCGATGAAGAAAAACTAAAAGCATTGAACGAGGCTAAACGTATAACCAAACCAGGTGGCTTGGTGTTTGTGGCTTACCTTATGAACGAGTATAGTATACTCTCTTATTGTTTTGACGAAGACAGAATAGGCGACTTGTTGGCTAAAGGCTTTGTTGATGAAAACTTTCATATTCAAGCTGCAGCCGACGAACTATATGACTATGTGCGTATTGACGATATTGACCGTCTAAATAAAAAGGCAGGTTTAGAACGCGTAACGATATTCTCTCCCGATGGGGCTGCAGACTATATGCGCACACGCCTAAACCATATGAGTAAAGAAACTTTTGCTCATTTCATAGCATACCAAAAGCGCATTTCGGAGCGTATGGACCTTATAGGTGCTGGCAGTCATGTGGTGGATGTGGTAAGAGTTTTATCATAATAAGATGTTTTTTTGCTACGAGTATTTATCAAAATATAGCTATTGTAGCATCAAATAGCATAAAATCAATCCAAATATTTGGAACTTTAGCTTATTTATACACAACTTTGCAATGCGTTAGACCATAAAGAATGAACTAACGTAGGGGTGCTACCGTACACACCATTTTTATAGTGCGGATGCTGAGATTATACCCTCATAGCTGAACCAGGTAATACTGGCGTAGTGAAATTGTGTATATATTTTTGTTTCTACTTACTATATAAAAAAGCGGAAGCACCTACTTAATAATCATTCATACATTTAATACAATTAGTGTGGTATATGCCAACATGCTTGAATGCATGGTGCAATCTTGCAAAATGTAAGGATTGGGCATATAAGCAACACACTTAACTTAACTATTATTACTTTCATAAACCGAACGTATGAAAAGAAACATGTTGGTGTTTGCTGCTTTAACAGCAACCGCTCTAAACGTTAATGCTGCAGCTTTGGGCAATGTAAACAGTAACAAAGCTAAAACTCTTGCTACAAAAGTTGATACAGCAAGCATATCTTTGCAGGCTGCCAATGTGATATCTACCCGTGCGGGTAAGCACACTCCGATGGCTTATAACAACCTTACTAAAAAAGATATCCAAAGCGTAAACTATGGCAAGGATATTCCGTTCCTTTTGATGTTTACACCTTCGATTACTACAACATCTGATGCAGGTGCGGGTATTGGCTATTCAAGTTTTAGAGTGCGCGGTACAGACCCCTCACGTATCAATATCACTGCTAATGGTGTGCCAGTGAACGATGCTGAAAGTAACCAAGTGTATTGGACAAATATGGGCGACTTTGCATCAAGTGTAGAGAATATGCAGATACAACGTGGTGTGGGTACATCTACCAATGGTGCGGGTGCTTTTGGTGCAACCATCAATATGCAAACCGAAAATATTGGTGCAAAACCTTATGCAAGCATAGATCTTTCTGCTGGTAGCTATGCAAGTCACAAGGAAACCTTCCGCTTTGGTACAGGACTGATAAAGAACCATTGGGGCTTTCAAGGCAGATTGTCGCACATTGCAAGTGATGGCTATATAGACCGTGCATCTACTCGCCTCGACTCTTATTTCTTGCAAGGTGGCTATTTCGCAGACAAAACAGTTGTGAAGTTTGTTACTTTTAATGGTAAGGAAAAAACTTATCATGCTTGGAACTATCCTTCGGTTTTTGAAATGGAGCAGAATGGTAGCCGTCGTTACAACTCATGTGGTGAATATTATGACGAAGAGGGCAATGTACATTACTACAAGGATCAAAGCGACTTTTATCATCAACAACACTACCAATTGCTTTTGAACCAAATTATTACTCCTACACTTAAGTTTAATGCAGCATTGCACTATACAAAGGGCTTTGGCTATTATGAGGAGTATAAAACAGGTCGTAAGTTGGGTGAGTATCTGCTTAATCAATCAGATGCTGACTTCAGCAAGAAAACCGATCTGATACGTCGCAAATTAATGGATAATGACTTCTATGGTGCTATAGCCTCGTTTGATTATGATAACAAAAGCAACCTGCGTGCTACCATTGGTGGAGGTTGGAACCGCTATGATGGCGACCACTACGGAACAATTGTGTGGGCAAAGAATACTGAAGGCATTAAAGACCTTCAGCCCAACCACCAATACTACTTTAATAATGGCGACAAACGTGACGGCAATATTTATGGCAAGGTAAGCTATGAGTTTGTTAAGGGACTCAGCGCATATGTTGATTTGCAATATCGCCATGTAGACTATAAGATGGAAGGACCTTCTGACGCTTTCAACGGACATGAGCAACAGGTGTTCAACTTTGAACAGAAGTACGACTTCTTTAATCCAAAGGCAGGACTTTTCTATCAAATCAATCCTAACCATAATGTGTATGCATCATACGCTATGGCACACAAGGAGCCTACTCGTAACGACTTTGAAGAAAATGCTAATACGAAACTAAATGCCGAACAACTAAATGATTGGGAGTTGGGCTATAAGTATCAAAGTGAAAAGTTCTCTGCAGGTGTGAACTTCTACTACATGTTATATCGCGACCAGTTTGTATTGACGGGTGAACAAAACTCAATTGGTGAGTTTATCGCACGCAATGCAGGTAAGAGCTATCGTAGAGGCGTTGAATTGCAAGCTGCTTGGAGCCCGGTTAAATGGTTCCGTTGGGATGCTAATGCTACTTGGAGCCACAATCGTGCAAAGGATTGGACTGTTACTCTTGATGATGGCAGTGTAGCATCACTTGGAGACACTCCGCTTTCGTTCTCGCCCGACTTTATTTTCAACAACATCTTTACCTTTAACTATGCTGGTTTCCGTGCAAGTGTTACGAGTCAGTATGTGGGTAAGCAACGTCTTTCAAACACTGGCTTTGATTACTATGTGAGCGAGGAGACTGATGGCAATCATAATGTAAGCATGGTGTTGAAGCGTCATTTTATCACAAACTTAGACCTTTCTTACACATTCCGCTTGAAGGGTGTGAAGAGTATTACTGCTGGGTGTACGATGTATAACCTCTTCAGTGCTAAGTACTTTAACAATGGTTGGACTGCACCAAACTACAAGAAGGTTGATGGTAAGGTTGTAGCTTATACCTCAGACGACCGTTATGAAACGGGTTATGCTGCAAGTGCTCCATTCAATGTAATGGGACACCTTAGCATCAATTTCTAACGTAGAATCAAATAAAATAGTACTCTTATAAATTATAGTAGTTTGTGCCTATGCTGAATGTTCTATTTGGTATAAGGTGCAAACTACTATTTGGCTTTTTTTTAAAATACAATGTTTCTTGATATATTTACAACAATTTTAGGCCTGATATATATATTGCTTGAATATAAAGCAAGTATATGGTTGTGGCTTGTTGGAGTGCTGATGCCAGCATTAGATATATTGCTTTATTGGGAGCACGGACTTTATGGTGATGCTGCTTTGGCTGTTTATTATACAGTTGCTGGCATATATGGTTTCCTCGTTTGGCGCTTTGGTAGAAAATATAAGACAACATCAAAGTTAGATGACGAGTCAAAAGCCAATGTTAGCGATATGCCTATTACACACATGAAAAGAAAGTATTACTTGCCTGCTATCGTATTCTTTTTTGCGGCATGGGGAGCAACATGGTATTTGCTAAAAACATATACAAATTCAACAGTTCCGGTGTTGGATGGCTTTACAAATGCACTCAGTTTTGTGGGGCTATGGGCGCTTGCTCGTAAATATATTGAACAATGGTTCTTTTGGATAGTTGTGGACGTTATATCCTGCTATCTATATGTAGGAAAAGGCATACCCTTTAAAGCAGGGCTTTATGGCTTGTACGTTGTGATTGCAGTGGCTGGATATTTTAAATGGAAGAAACAAGTAGTTTCTCAAAAAAAAATAGTAATTTTGCCGTCAAAATCATAAGATAATAAAACACAATAAACACTCCAATGATTAAATCACAAGACATCAAGAAGGGTACTTGCATCCGTTTGGATGGCAAACTTTATTTTTGCATTGACTTCTTACATGTAAAACCAGGTAAGGGTAACACTATTATGCGCACCACATTGAAGGATGTAGTGAGCGGTCGTGTGCTTGAACGTCGCTTCAACATTGGCGAAGCACTCGAAGATGTACGCGTAGAGCGTCGTCCCTACCAATACTCATATGCTGAGGGTGATCAATATCACTTCTTGAACCAAGAGACTTGGGACGATGTTGTTATCGAACACGACCAAATCACTGGCGTTGATTTCATGAAGGAAGGTGATGTTTGCGAAGTTGTTAGCGATGCTTCAACTGAAACTATTCTTTATGCTGAAATGCCAGTTAAAACTCAACTAAAGGTTACTTATACAGAACCTGGTCTTAAGGGTGATACTGCAACCAATGCTACTAAGCCTGCAAAACTTGAAACTGGTGTTGAAATCCGTGTTCCTTTGTTTATCAACGAAGGCGAAACTATCGAGGTTGATACTCGCGATGGTTCATACTTGAGCCGTGTAAAAGCATAATCAAGGTATAGATTGGCTTTTTGGATATAAATAAGCGAAAGCATCTTTGTCACTCTTTTGGCGACAAGCGCTTTCGCTTATTTTATGTATATATTAAGAAAAGCAGATGTTTCTTGTTGTTGAGAATATCTGCTTTTTTATTTTATAAATAATATTGAAAACCTACTTAATAAACTTCTACTTCGCTTGCTAATCTTTTAGCCTTGTCGTGTAGATTGTCTAGGTTACCATCTAATGGCCCGTTACAAACAACAACTCCCATACGGCGATTTTTGCGTGTGGTAGGTTTGCCAAATATACGTATGTCGGCATCCTCTTCGCATGTATTTTCTATTCCGCGATATTGGGGTTGCTCGTTGCTTTCAATGGGTGAAAGTATTACGGCACTTGCTCCAATGCGCATTTGTTTGATGCAAGGGATGGGTAATCCTAATATGGCACGAAGATGCAGCTCAAACTCATTAAAGTTTTGTGTACCAGCCAATGTTACCATACCTGTGTCGTGTGGACGAGGTGAAAGTTCGGAGAAATATACACCATCTTTATGGCTCAAAAAGAACTCAACGCCCCAAATGCCTGCACCTGTGAGTGCGTGTGTTACTTTGTCAGCCATACGCTCTGCTTCGGCCAAATGTTCTGGAGCAATGTGGGCTGGTTGGAAGCTTTCGCGATAGTCTCCGCCTTTCTGCACATGGCCAATAGGAGGGCAGAATAGGGTGGGGCCATCCTTTTGTGTAACGGTGAGTAAGGTTATTTCGCTATCAAAATGTATGAATTCTTCAATGATAACTTCGGCAATATCGCCACGGCTACCCTCCATTGCATACTGCCATGCATGCTGAAGTTCGTCTTCGTTTTTTACCAATGATTGTCCTTTACCTGATGACGACATCAGTGGCTTTACAACACATGGAAAACCTATTTCCTTAGAGTGTTCCACTAATTGCTCGTACGAGGTGGCATAGAAATATTTTGCAGTTTTAAGACCTAATTCTTTGGCAGCCAAGTCGCGTATAGCCTTGCGGTTCATCGTGATGTTTACTGCACGTGCAGAGGGTACTACTTGAATACCTTCCTTTTCAAAATCGTAAAGGCGTTCAGTTCTAATTGCTTCAATTTCTGGAACAATAAGGTCGGGATGATGCTTTTCTACTGCTTTCTCTAATGCCTCACCATCAAGCATAGAGAATACTTCAAATTCGTCAGCTACTTGCATAGCGGGAGCGCCTGCATAAGAGTCGCATGCTATAACGTGCTGACCTAAGCGTTGTGCAGCAATGGTGAACTCTTTTCCTAATTCGCCAGAGCCAAGAAGCAATATCTTTTTCATCAGATTGTTAGATAATTGTATGTAATATATATAGGATTGCCGTAGAATATAGAAAACATGAATTGTTTGTATAATACCCATGTTGTGTTATATTGCAAAGTTACGTCTTTTAATGTTATAATGGCTATTTTAATTGGGGTTTATTAGTTTGATTGGCAAATTTTGACTCAATGAAAGAGTTTTTTGGGGTTGAAGCATGTGGATAAAATAAAACTCTGTATGTTTTGTATCTACATACAGAGCTTATAGCCAAGTTTTGACTTCTTAGTTGATTTTTAATTGCAGTTTGCACGATATACTATTGGCAAAAAAGAGTGCTTCTTTTTCATTGTCCAATTGTGAATTGTATAATCTTGCAAATGCTTTGATGATGTTTAATGTCTTTTCGTTAGGACATTTAATGTGTTGGGCTTGCGTAGAATGTTTCATAGGCATCAGTTTGCTTATTGATAATTGGCTATGAGTGGATTAATGGTTTTAACTTATAGTACTTTACTTAAAGTACATCAGTATATCATCACTCGCTCTTTATCATATAAACGCTAAAATGCCTTTTTTATTTTGTTTTGGGGTGTCTAAAAGTAAACATTCTTGTAAATTAGTATGTTTGTATATTCATTTCTTTAGCCATAGCTTTCATGTTTTTTAGTGCATAATGCATTCTACCAAGTGCAGTGTTGATGCTTATGCCTTTTATTTCGGCTATTTCTTTGAAACTTAATTCTTGATAGTAGCGCATAAACACAACTTCTCGTTGGCTTAGAGGAAGTTTTTCGATGAGTAGCTTCACATCATTAAGTGTTTGCTCTTGAATGATTTCGCTCTCTCTATTAACAACCCATAGATTTGTTTGGTTGTTTATATACTTGTCTTCGTCTTGGTGATAGTATAAGTTTTCACTTGCTTCACAACGTATTTGGTCTATCAGCAGATTGTGCGCTATGCGTGTAAGCCAAGCATAGAACTTGCCTTTTTCGTTGTATCTGCCTTTACGTAAGTTTACGATGGCTTTAACAAATGTTTCTTGAAACAAATCGTCTACAATATCATCGTTTTTCACATAAAAAGAAATGTATGTGTACAACTTATCTTTATATCGCAACAAAAGCTCGTCAAAAGCTTCGTTCTGACCAGCACAAAATAATGAAACCAACTGCTCGTCGGCTATCATGTTATAGTTTACCATTACTTTTATTTTTTTGAAGCAGACGTTAGGTAGGGTATTTTTAACGTCGTCTGCTAATTAAGAGTAATGTTTAATCGATAGGCTTTAAATTTTTATGCAAGCTATTTTGTTTAAATAGTCTGGTAGTTATGATATTTAGTGAAAAGTTTATATGTTGAAATACCTGTACTATTAGATACTTGATGGAAACGTTTGTTCTTTCTACATACGTTTATGTGATATTTCGTGTACAAATGTATATTTTTGTACTGTAATATCAAAGCATTTGGCGTTTTTTATATTAAATAGTAGTGATTATGCAGACGGATTTGTATACAGATTATGCGCATTTTATCCATAATTATTTCAAAAATAAGGTTCAAAAGATACCTGTTGATATGGGGTGCACTTGTCCTGTGCGAGATGGTAAAATATCGCGAGGTGGCTGCTCTTTTTGCAATGGCAGGAGCTTTGTTCCTCGATTTGCTAATGCGGCAGATGATGTTGTAAATCAGATAAAAAGTGGTATGACTTTTTTCAAGAAAAAAACTAAAGGAAAGATGGTTGATTATTTAGTTTACTTTCAGTCTGGTACAAACACTTATCTGCCTGTAAGTAAGGCACTTCCTATTGTTGAAGCTGCTTTAAAGGTTGATGGTGTTAAAGGTTTTGTGTTTTCCACTCGTCCAGATTGCATAAAAAACGAGTGGTTGGATTTTCTTAACGATTTGGCTTCAATGGCTTTTGTTGAAGTTGAATTGGGGGTAGAATCTGTGAATGACAATGTTTTAGCTTGTATCAGAAGAGGACACAATACAGAATGTTCAATAAGGACAATTGAAAATTTGCATGCACTAAACATACCAGTATGTGCGCATATGATATTAGGGTTGCCAGGTGAAACTACTCAATCAATGTTAGAACAAACGTCTTTTGCTAATAAGCACCAGATTGAAGTAGTAAAGCTACACCAATTGCAAATATTGAAAGGCTCACAAATGGAAAAATCTTATACAGAACATAAAGAACATTTTAATTTATTTGGCCTTCACGATTACGTATCTTTTGTTTGTGACTATATTGAAAGACTCTCTCCACAAATTGCTATAGAGCGTTTTGTTTCTCAGTCGCCATCTTCTGAACTCATTGCACCCAAATGGGGAGTAAAAAATGATGTTGTGACTAACATGATAAAACAAGAGTTACTACAAAGACAATCTTCACAAGGATTTTGGTTAGAGGCTAATTTGTAATATTCATGCTTATGAAATGTGGCTTTTATGCTTCGTTTTAATTCTTTATACGTCTGTTATTTCAAACAAGTTGTAGGGGTACTTTAATTTAAACGAATAGTGAGTAATTAAAAATCTAACTTTGTGATTGTAACGAACTGATATATAATAAAAAACAATGAAGAAATGGTAACTATTTTTGACATTATAAACTTTTAAAATAGAAATAAAATCATCTGCAACCAAGTTTTATGATGGTGTGTAATTTGAATTTGTTTTGTGTACTGAGATATTTCCGGTATATGTTCTGCTGGTGGGTTAATCTTTTTTATTCTACTATTACTGTCGTTTTCGTTAAGGCTTATAATTGCCAGAATACGTATGTTGTTCTTAAAAATAAGGATTAATCTTTTTTAGTATTAATATGTCTATATTTGTGTATAATGTGGATGCTATGCATGAAAAAATAGATGTTTTGTTACAAATTTCTTAAATGAAGTGTTTGTAGATTTAACATTTCAAATCGCTTGTAGAATTAATTAATCTAAATTTGTAAAGAATTTGCTCTTTATATGCGTAAATCATATAGAAAAATATTAAATTTGCAGTCAGTTCATTATAGGGGTTTGGCACTTGCCTAATCATGCCTTTATTCCTATAAACGTACGAATTGAAAGCAGCATATTGAAAAAGTATAGCATAATGCTTGTAATCTTTTAAGATTTGTTGTGAATAACCCTCATCTTTCTCAATAGGGACTATTTTAAAGTTCCTTCTCTATATATACCTAATTGAAAATAAAAAATAAAAATAAATTAATCCAATTATTGCGTATGGAAAACCGTTTTTGCAGAATAGGAAAGCATCTTTTAGGAGTTGCTTGTCTACTTTCGACTTGCGGCGTTACGTATTCTTGCTCGGATGATTATGACTTGGATGAAACAACACCAAGTTTTTTGGGTAAGAGTATCTATGACGAATTAAAATCTCGCACTGATCGTAAGTTTACTACTGTAATTAGGTTGATTGATGATCTGGACTATAAGGATGTATTGTCAAAAACAGGTAGTAAAACACTATTTGTTGCTGATGATGATGCTTATGCTCAGTTCTTTGAAAACAACTCATGGGGCGTAAAGAATTACGATCAGTTGTCAACGAACCAAAAGCGTATTTTGCTCAATGGTTCAATGTTAAACAACGCTTATGTGCTTGAAATGCTTACGACGATTCAGGGACCTGTAAAGAATCTCTGTTTGCGTCAGCTTTCTGCGTTGACTGCTACAGACTCAGTACCTTATTTCAAGTGGAATGAACTTCCAAACAACTTGAATAATAATAAGGGTACAGTACAAACACCCGATAAACGTTATTGGGATGAGTATAACAAGGAGTCTAAGGGTGGTATGTATTTAGCACTTGATAAAACTACCCCAATGATGACTCACTTCCTTCAAGCACAAATGAACGAAAAGAACATCCTTCCAACCGATGTATCGTTTATCTTGGGTCTTGATGGTACTGATAAGGCATGGACGGATAATTCAAATCGTAGTTTCGTTTATAACGCTGAGGTTGTTGAACCTGATGTAACTTGCTTGAATGGTTACTATCATGTACTTGACAAGGTGCTTGTTACTCCAGGCAATATGGCTGAAGAAATCCGTAAAAATCCTGATACTCAATTATTCAGCGCAATGCTTGACCGTTTTAGTGCTCCTTATTATGATGCTACTTTAACGGAAGAGTACAAGGCTTTGCATTCAATTACAGCAGACTCTGTATTCCAAAAGCTTTATATTGCTTCGCGCGGTCAATTGGGCAATATTTCAAAAGATCCTAAGGGCGAAGCTCTTGGTAGTGATGTTCCACGTCTTCCTTACGATCCAGGATGGAATGCTTATACAGTGAACAACTCTACCAAGGAGCAGGATATGGGTGCAATGTTTATTCCAAGCGATGCAGCTGTGAAAGATTATTTCTTACACAAAACAGGTAGCACATTGCTTGAAAATTATGCAACTATTAAGCCTGTAAATGAGGACAATTTGCTTGAAAATATCTATCAGATTCCTCAGAATATTCTTGTTAAGTTGATTAACAACTTGATGAAGGAATCGTTTAATTCAACTGTTCCAAGTAAGTATCTTACTGTAATGAATACTGCTCAGGATCAGATGTTTAGTCAGTATGCTTCAGAGCAAGATTTTAAAAACGCTATTGAGAAGGTGTTGGTAGCCAACAATGGTGTTGTGTATGTGATGAATGAATTTATCACACCTCCTGACTATGCTTCTGTTTCGGGTCCTGTATTGACAGATGAAGGCGTTCGCGTAATGAATACTGTTATTCATGCAGATGATAACAATATCTCAAACGACTATGCAAATGCTCCTTTGCGTAAGTTCTATAGTTCATACCTTTTGGCTATGCAATCACACTTCTCTCTGTTCGTACCAACAGATTCAGGTTTGGCTAAGTATGGCTATGTAGATCCTATCGCTCAAGCAACAGGCAACTCGTCAAGATACAGATATTGGTCTTTTACTCCTGATAATATCACACAGGCAGGTGGTAAGAAAATTGCTGTACGTGCCGATGCATTTAAGTACGACCGTACAAAGGACATGTTTGCTAATGGTCAAACATCTACCACTAATAGCAAGGCAAATGATGCACTTACTTCAGCCAATGGTATGGTTAAGAAGCAAATGCTTTGTGATATGGTAGACCAACATATTGTGGTACATGGCTCTGATAATGGTGATAATATGATTGAAAGCAATCGTAACTTCTACCTTTCTCGCAGTGGTGCACCTGTTTATGTAAAGAGCTTTGGTCATAACCTTAGCACTACAGGTAAGGGTATGTTGGTTGATGGTGGCTTCCAAATCGATGTTAATAAGGATAATTCAGCTGATAACGACTTTGATTGCGAGGTAGTAAGAGGCTTTAACCTTTCAGAAGGTTATGGTAATGGTCATACCTATTTCCTCAATCGTCCTATGCAGCCAACTTTGAACAATGCATACCAAGTAATGCAAACATTGTCAAGAGATGAATCGAAGGGATACTCTAAATTCTTCTCTATGTGCAGTGCTTTGGTATATGGTTCTGACGAAGAAAACTTAGCTAAGATATTTAAAGATAGCGGTACAACTGATGATGTTTGGAAAACTGAATTGCAAAAGTTTGCAATCTTCGCTTCTAACCAAGGTTCATCAACAAATACTCGCTTTACTGCAAATAACACTAACTTGGTGCGCTTCTTTAATAACTATCGTTACACCATATTTGTTCCATCGGACGCAGCTATTGATAAAGCCATCAGTGAAGGTCTTCCTACATTGGAATCGATAGATAAACTTGTTGAAGATCATTACGGAGATGCTGAATGGGAAAGTAAATATAAACCTCAAGCCCAAGCAATGGTTACTTGTTTGATTAATTTCTTGAAGTATCATTTCTGCGATCAATCTTATTTCGTAGATAATTATAGCAGCGATGTTGCTGTTAGCCAAACAGCTTGTACCGAAACCGATAATCAAACAGGCAAAATCTCTTTCATTCCTTTGGCTATAAAGCATGAAAAAGGTAAACTTGTTATTTATGATGCTACGTCGTTCACCAAAGGCTCATTTGATGAGAAAAAAGTAACGACTGAAAATGAACGTATGGTAACTTCAACCTCAAATTGCTATAATTTGATGGCTCGCGACTATGAGTTGAAGAGTAGCGTAAGTAGCAATTCAAATGAGATTAAGGCATCTTCGTATGTATCAGTACAATGTCTATCTGGTGATCAGTATCTTTTGTTTAGTGATTCTCACAAAGGTGACTTCACAGTCAATTGGAAGGATCCTAAAACAGCAAAAGCATTTGTTAAGAAATTCGCACTAAGAAAATAAATACCAATATTATGAATAACATAAAGTTTCTATTAACGCTGGTCTTGTGTTTCTTTTGTGCTTTAGCAAATGCACAGAAACGCATCTCGGGCCGTGTTTGGAGTAAAGCAGACGGCCCCATCGTGATGGCGTACGTGGTAGAACAGGATAAGAACAATCGTAATATTACTGCAGCTCAAACTGATGCTAATGGTAATTTCTCTATGGTTGTTAAGAATCCTGCTAACAGACTGCGTATATCTTATATTGGCTATCAAACCAAAATAATTCCTATTGGTGGAAATTCTCACTTCAACGTGGAACTCATTGATAAGAATACATTTAAGAGCGCTGAGGTTACGGCAACTCGTAAAACTCGCTCAAATGGTTTGGTAATTCCTGAAAGAGAAATCTCAACTGCTCAGCAGACTCTTGATATGGATCAAATGGCTGGTCTTACTTTTGAAACTGCTGCCGATGCACTTCAAGGTGAGATTGCAGGTTTGGATATCGTATCTAATTCTGGTAACCTTGGTTCAGGATCTACTATGCGTTTGCGTGGTGTATCTTCAATCAATGGTAGTCAGAATCCATTGATCGTAGTTGATGGATATATTCTTGAAGATTACGACAATAGTGAACTCGACCTTGATAATATGGATAACCAAGAACAATTTGCAACACTTTTGCAGGTTGCTCCTGAGGATATCGCTACTATTAAGGTGTTGAAAGATGCTGCAGCAACTGCTATTTGGGGTTCGCGCGGTTCTAATGGTGTAATTGAGATTACAACTCGCCGTGGTGCACGTGGTAAAACTAAGGTAAACTTCAGTTATCGCTTCAATGGTTCATGGCAACCAAAGGGCTTGAATATGCTCAATGGTGATGGCTATACCATGATGCTGAAAGAGGCTTACCATAATCCTCGTACCCTTACTGAAGAACAATCAAGTATTGCTGAAATTATGTATCTTCAAGATCACCCCTCTTATTATGGCAACTATAATAAGAATACAGATTGGGTGAAGGAGGTGCAACAATTTGGTATGATTCATAACTATGGCGTATCTGTATCTGGTGGTGGTGAAAAGGCACAATTCCGTGTTTCTGGTACTTACGACCACGAAAAGGGTACTATCATCATGCAGTCTTTGAATCGTTTGACTACTCGTTTGAACTTGGACTATTGGGTTTCAGACCGTATCAAGTTCTCTTCAAACTTCTCTTTGACTTATACAAAGAATAATAAGAACTATGGTAGCGACATCCTTAGTCGTGCATACAATGCAATGCCTAATATGTCTGTTTATCGTAATGAGTATCGTGAAACTGCTGATGGTGTAGGTGAATACTTCAACACTGGTGAATACTTCATCATGCCTCCTCAAGCAGCTTCGGCAGGTCTTGTTGGTGCTAACAGTGGACGTACTTCTTATTATTTGAGCGATATGATTAGCAATGGTAACCCCGTAGCTATTGCTAATGAGGCATGGGAACATGTTTCTACATATACCATCCAACCTCAATTCCAATTGGAATATAAACTTTTGGGTAAAGACCAAGATGAAACACAGTTGAACTATCGTGGTGAGGTATATATGAATGCTTACACTTATTCAGCTCAAACTTATTATCCTGGTTCTTTGACTTCGAATGCTTGGAGTGATGGTATTTACAAAACAAGTGATGGCGAAAGCAAGAGCTTGCAATTTGTAACACGTCACCAACTTACATTTGCTCCTCACTTTGCAAATACCGACCACTCTTTCCAAGTCTTGGGACGTTTTGAGGTTAGATCAGATAATAGCACAAGTCAAGGTCATGGTACAACAGGTGTAACTGGTGGTATCACAGACCCAACTGTAAATGGTTATCTTACTCAGTCTTATTCAAGTACTGGTAAGGGACATAGTGCTGCTGGTTTGGTAACTCTTCACTATGCATATTCTTCAAAGTATATCTTCGACTTCACACTCCGTGCCGATGGTAGTACTAAGTTCGGTTCTGGTAATAAATGGGGCTTCTTCCCAGGTGTGTCAGGCCGTTGGAATATTTCGGATGAAAAGTTCTTCAAACCTTTGCGTGGCGTAATCAGCATGTTGGCTGTTTCTCCAGGTTGGGGTATCACAGGTAATGCTCCTGGTAGTGAAGGCTTGATGTATAATAAGTACGATCGCAACGGTAACTCTTATAATGGTACACAAGTTATGCGTCCGCAAAACTTGAAACTTACTAAGATTCGTTGGGAAAAGAAAAAGTCATGGAACGTTGGTGTTGATTTGAACTTCTTTGAGGACCTTATTAGATTCAATTTGAATGTTTACGATGCTAAAACCTCAGACCTTCTTGTTTCTGGTGCACGTATACCTTCAACAACTGGTTTCTCTTCATTGCAATGGGCAAATGTCGGTAGCATAGAGAATAAAGGTTGGGAGTTGAATGTTAATACACGCGATATCTTTAAGATTGGTAAGTTCTCTATGAACTTGCGTGCAAACTTCTCTCAGAACTTGAATACTATTACAAGCATGGATCCTACAGTGTTGGCTTCTTATAACACTGATATTACTTATGCAAATGGTGAAGTCTTGAAGCGTGTTCAAATTGGTAATGCTTTAGGTGGTATCTATGGTTACAAGTTTAAGGGTGTTTACGCTTATGACTATGACCACAACGGTTACTTCCAAGCAATTAATGGCGAGGAGAACCCCAAGAACAATTGGACAGACCAATATGGTAACCCCAACACAGCTGCTGGTAATATCCAACCTGAAAAGTGGGTAAGTAATAAGAGCCAAGCACGTCCTGAACTTGCTAAATCTACTCCTATTGTATTTGATGCCAATGGCAATGTAGTATATGATAAGAATGGTAACCCACTCCACATGTATTACAACTATGGTGGTAAGAATTATGAGTTCGAAGGTGGTGATGCTATCTATGAAGATATCAACCATGATGGTAACATCGATGAATTGGACGTTGTTTACTTAGGTACATCTAATCCTAAGTTCAATGGTGGTTTTGGTGTAAACTTCAAGTTTGGACGTTGGGAATTGAAGACTTCTTTCAACTTCCGTGTTGGTAACAAGATTCTTAACTTGGCTCGCCTAAACCTTGAGAGCATGACAAGCAATAAGAATCAATGTGCATCTGTAAGCCATCGTTGGCGTAAGAATGGCCAAAGCACTACAATGCCTCACGCTATGAGTAGTGCAGTAAAGGCTACATATAACTCTTTGGTAAGTGACCGTTACGTAGAACCTGGTGATTTCTTACGTTTCCAATACTTCCAACTTTCTTATAGCTTCCCAGCTGAGAAGTTGAAGAAGATTGGTATGAATTCACTCCGTATAGCTGCATCTGGTAATAACTTGATGTTCTGGACCAAGTACTCAGGTGTTGATCCTGAAATTGGACAATATGGTTATTCACCTGCAACGGATAATTCACAAACTCCACGTTCACGCTCATTCACATTTAGTTTGAACTTTGGCTTCTAAAAAGGTTTCGGAAAAAGAGTAGTTAGGTTGTAAACTACTCCCTGACTACTCTTCTTTCATTACCATATATTTCATTATTATGAAAAAAAGTATTTATTCAAAGCTTCTACTGGCTGGTACGTTGTTAGTTTCAAGCAGCATGTTGTCGTCGTGCAACGACTTCTTGACTTTGCTGCCTACAAACCAACTCCCAGAGGAGAACTTTTGGCAAGATAAAGCAGACCTTGATGGTGTGCGTGCTGGTGCTTACGACCAATTGGCTGCAAGTGGTCAGACAGGCAAAATATTGATTTGGGGTGAGTTACGTGGTGATAACCTCGCTCTTAACACAATCTCAAATACTTCTATTGATAACATTCAAAATGCTGTGCTTGAACCAAGCAATAGCATGTTTGATTGGAGTGGTTTTTATACAGGCATCAACCTTTGCAATCTTGTTATTGAAAAGGGTGAAGAAATGACTACTCCTAATAAAGAGGTAGATCCAAGTTTCACTCGAGGCGACTATCGTGCCATTCGCTCTGAGATGATGGCTCTTCGTTCGCTCTACTATTTCTACTTAGTAAGAGCTTATCGTGATGTACCTTACATTTCGCATTCTGTACGTACAGATGCAGAAGCAAAGGCAAGTAAACCTGCTGCAACTCCTGGTGTAGCAGTACTTGGTGCTTGTATTGACTCTGTCGAAGCTAATTTGCCCTATGCTGCTGAGAACTTTGGTACAAGTGCAGAAAACAAAGGTCGTTTCACTATTGTTAGTGAAAAAGCTCTGTTGGCTGATATGTACCTATGGCGTGCATGCATGCTAAAGGACTATGTATCAAAGGCAGGTGCTGCTGCTCGTGTCAATATGGACGATGTTGCTCAAACAGACGAAACTACTGGAGAGGTAACATTGTATAAGACTGCTGATGGACAGAACATTGATGATGCTTATTGTAACGATTTGGCAAAGCAATGCTTGCAAAAGGCTAAACAATATTCAGGCGAAGCCATTGCATGGTTGAAGAAGGAATACGATAAGCGTATGAATGAAAATCCTAATGGCAACTATAGCGATGACGAGAAGACACAACCTTATTCATTGACTTTGAACGATCGCACAGGTACAAGTGTTTACGATGCATCTTATGGTGCTGTCTTTGGTTCACAAAATTCAGAGAATGAGGGTATTCTAGAGTTGCAATATGATGGTACAACAACAACCAACACAGTTGTAAATAATTATTTCTCTACTTATTCAAACAGCCAGTTCACTCCAGGCACAATGACTCTTGCCATTGACTTGGTTTCGTCTGCTTCGAGTGTAGACCCAACTGTTGGTTTTGGTAAAACCGACTTCCGCTTGTTGGAAACTTGTAACTATGCTTCAACAGAAGTTAATAAGCCAGTTACAAAGTTCGTTACAAGAGACTTTACTGTTGCTGATATCTCGGATTTGACGAAGAATGGTTCTATGAGTGGCATCTCTGCTCGTACTTCATCTTCAAATAATGCGCATTGGCAAATCTATCGTTTGACAGATGTAATGCTTATCAAGGCTGAAGCTATTGCACGTTTGGGCATTATCAATGGTCGTATTTCAACAGATGATCTCAAAGAAGGTTATCAATTGATTAATCAAATCTTTAAACGTAACAATCCAGCTTTGGTTACAACAGCAGAGGCTGCAAGCAATGCTGATAAGCGTGAATTAGGAAGTGCACGTTTGGATGGTGATAGCTATTGCATTGATAGTGATGGTTCTGCATCTAAGACAGCCTCTGATTTACTCTCAAATGTTTACAGAGAACGTCAGCGTGAATTTGTTGGCGAGGGTAAACGTTGGTTTGATATTGTGCGTCAAGCTGAGTATTCTTATGTAACAAATAAGAAAAACAATACTACGGCTTTAGGCTTCGGCAGTTTCAAGGCAGCAGTTGTCAATCGTTTGTCAAAACTTTATAGCCTTTACAATCCAATCTATAGTGAAGAGTTAAAGGTTAATGGTAAGGGTCAGGCAGAAGGTGGACAATTAGTTCAAAATCCTGTATGGGATCGTTACACTAAAAAGTAAAAGGGAGGCTTAAACTATGAATAAAATTTTAAAATTGAAAAGAGTTCTTGGCTTACTCTCTCTCGTAATGTTTTGTGGAGTTGCTTTCACTTTTACTTCATGTAAAGAAAACATTAGTGATGATGCGTATGCCATAGCTCAAAAGCAAACAATTGAGGATATTATTGCCTCAGATACAACGCTTTCAAGCATTCACGAAATCTTTAATGAGGTTCGTATTGGTGTGAGCGAAAATGCTTCTGCAGTAAGTAGTGCGTTGTCTGCTCGTGGTAACTATACTGTTTTTGCGCCTAACAATGATGCAATTAAACGTTATATTGAGTTGGTAAGTAAGGGTACAAGTGAAGATCTTTCTTTCTTAACTGCTGCTCAAAAAGAGGCAATTGCTTTGAACTGTATCATAGATAATGGTTCTACTAGTGCGTATGAATTAGCAGATTTCCCAAGCAATGGTATGTTTGCAACTACCAACTTGAAGGATCGTCGTATCTCGTGTAAGCAAGATGCCGAGGGCGATTATATTCTCAACGATACTGCTAAAGTCCTTGTTGCAAACAAAGAAGGCTCAAATGGTATGCTTCATGTTGTGAGCAATGTGATTGTTCCTTCAGACAAGTCTATCTATGATTTGATGTGTGATGCTTCAAATTTGCATATCATGTCGCTTTTGTTTGAAAAATGCGGTTACACAACAGATGAAACAGGTTCAATCTTCAATCTTTCAGAGCAAACTCAAAAGGAGGAAGAATATGAAAAGGCAAACTTGACTCACGCTGGTGAAAAGAAGACACACTCAGCTGTGGTAGGTAACTTTGAGTATCAGAGCAAGCGTCTACTTGGTTATACTGCGTTTGTTGAGCCAGACTCAATCTTTACTGCTGAGTGGGGTATTCCTGCTCCTGTTCTAGATGAATTGGGTAATCTTACCAACGCTGATGAGATTCTTAATAAAATTAAGTCAGAGTGTGAACTTATCTATGGTACTGCTGATGCAGATAACTATAAGAGTGATAACAATGCAGTTCGTAAGTTCGTTAATTACCACCTTTTGGAAGGTAAGGTAGTAATGGAAGATCGCTCAGCTGTTCACCATTGGAACGAATATGGATATGGCTGTGGCGATAACTACGAAACAAAGTCTTCGGAAAAATATAGTGTAGATGTTTGGGACTATTACACTACTCTTTCAGGAGCTTTGATTAAGATTACGCAAAGTGCAAGCGACGCGTCTTATCATATCAATCGCGTAGCAGAGTATAACACATCTTGGGTTGGCGAAAACCAAGGTGACTATCAATTCAAGAAAGTTCTTTATCCCAATGCTCCTGTTAATGGCTTGGATATTGAGGTGTCAAAGAAGAACACTCACGATGGCATTACCGATGATAATGATGGTGCAGATGGTTATTATTTCCCCATCAATCATATTTTGGTAAACAATAATGAAACTCGTACGGCTTTAGGTTCAGAACGTATGCGTATAGATTTCGCTACAATGTTCCCCGAATTGATTACTAATAATATTCGTGGTAACAAATACGCTTACATTCCAAATGGCTATTTCAATAACCTTACAGATGCAAGTTCAGATACATATATCTTCTATTTGCAAGAAGGTTTCCGCAACGCAAACTTTGGTTTCAAAGATTACCAAGGTGATGAGGTTATGGCTGTAGGTCAGTACGACTTCAAGGTAAAATTGCCTCGTGTTCCTAAGGATGGTACTTACGAATTGCGTATAGCTTCTTCAAACAACTCACTCCGTGGCATGGTACAAATCTATATTGGTGATGATCCTGACCGTTTGCAGCCAATCGGTTTGCCTATCGACCAACGTGAAACAGTTGATATGCTTCCTGGTAATCCATTCGTTGATGACAAGGATGTTCAATATGACAAAGCTACTTGCCAAGAGAACGATCGTAACATGCGTAACCAAAACTACATGAAGGGTCCACGTTACTTCCACATCAATGGTAAGAATAAAGATGGTGATCCAGTTCGTAATATCAAGGGTACGTCAGAAGATGCTTGTGCATTGCGCCGTATCTTGATTGCACAACATTTTGATAGCAATAAGACTTATTACTTGCGTTTCAAGTCTTCAATTCCTGATTATCAAAATTCACAGTTGTTCCTTGACTATATAGAATTTGTTCCTTCAAGTGTTTATAATGGCACTGAACCTGAGGATATTTGGTAATGAGTTTAACCACAACTATTTCTATCATGAAACTAAATTCAATAAAAATGGTCATGGGTGGAATGCTAGGAGCTTCAATGCTCCTTGGCATTCATTCATGCTCAGATGATCATTACGATATAAAAGACGGAGCTGCGAGCGCAAGAAACACTATTTGGCAAAACATACAAGCCAATGATAAGCTTGACTCGTTGTCTATGATTTTAAGTCGTACCAGAGTGTATACCAAGGAAGAGGACAAGAAACGTACGCTCACTTATGCAGAGCTACTTAATGAACCTCAATCTTTCACTTTCTGGGCACCAAAGGATGGCACCTACAATGCCAAGCAATTTCTTGATCGTTTAGACCAAGCAGCATCTTTAAGAAATGAGGCTGCCGCAAAAACGGGAACAGAAGCAGATAAGCTTATTGAACAAGCTGATAAAATTGAGTATAACGTAGGTTTGCAATTTGCGCAAAACCATATGGCACGTTTCAATTATGAAGGAAACACTACAACGACCGAATTACGTTTGTTCAATGGCAAGCTTGTTTCATATGTTCCTTCTGTTACGTTCAATGGTGTAAACATTGATACAGACATGCCTAACATCCCTTCTTCGAATGGTGTTATCCATGTTATAGACAACTTATCACCTTTCTCATTCAATATTTACGACTATTTAGGTGAGCATTCAGATAAGTTGAGCAATGTTTATGACATCATCATGGCTCAAGATACGCTTATCTTCCAACCTAATCAAAGTACACAGGGTAGCATGAACTCTCAAGGTCAGATGGTATATGTAGACTCTGTATATTCACGTCAAAATACATTATTGGATAAGTGCGGTGCGCAGGTACGTAATGAAGACAGTTTATATGTAGCTGTTATTCCTACAGACCCTGCATGGGCAGAGGCTTCGGCAAAGGTTGCCAAGTTGTTTAATTACGCCTCTTACTATAAGTACGATTATAATGGTGGTCAATCGCCCTCACAAGCATTCCCAACTCGTTTCCCAACAAAGGGTACATATAATAGCGACTCTTTGAAGAACTACAATGTTAATCAAGCTTTGATTACAAGTATGTTCTTTACGGTAACAAACTTTACAGGCGATTTTAAGCGTAATCAACCTCAAGAAATTGCAAATTATGCAATGCATGCCGATTCGTTAGTATCAACCAATGGTAAGATTTACTACAATCCTAACAAGGGTGGTATAAATCCATTGTTCGGCGATGGCACCTACGATAATGCTTCAAATGGTATTATATTCCCACTTTCTTCGTACAACTATAATCCTTCAAACTGGTTGATGTCAGACAACGTGCTCGACATGAATAGCGAAGGAAATGTAGGTAACTGCTATGCTGGTGGTACTCCAAGTAAGGGTGAATATGTATATCTCACAGAGGGTGATAATCTCAATGATACCATTGACGTTTCTTCGTTAGAGAGAAAAGCATATCGTTACTTTGCAGGTAACCGTAATACAGCTCTAAATATCTTCTTCCCCTTGCGCAATGTGTTTAGCGGCAAGTATCGCATTCGTGCGTTGATTCTTCCTAATCGTGTTAATCTTAACAATCGTTGGATGGAAGAGGATGCAGAAGGTCATGAAACAGAGATTATGCAAAACACCAAGTTCTTTGCAAAAGTATTTGATGATGAAGGTAATGCCATAGGTTCACAATCAAACGACATTGTAGTAGATGATACCAAACCCGGTATTTACACATTGTTCGATGGAATTGAAATTCCCAAGTGCTACTACAATTTACCTACGGGTGTAAGTAATTGCTTCCCTTTGCTTCAATTATCTATCCCTAACAACAACACTTATCAACCACAACGCCGTAAATTTGGTCCGGCATTGAGTATTGTTAAGTTGTATGTTGAACCAGTTCGTGAATAAAGCATCAAGTTTCAAGGTGTAATGTGCTTTATTAAGCAAAGCACATTCCCTTGATTCCTTATTTCAACTTTAATATTGCAGATAATGAATAACAATAAGAAAATACACTTGATGCAGGGTACACTCAGAGCAGGAGTATGTATTTTCATGCTTTCTGGAGCCTGTGTACTCTCGGCTCAGGAACCCAAACATGCACCAGCACCTTTTGCTAAAACACAAGTTGCAAAGCAAAAGGGACCTAAGTATGAGATGAAAGAAATCTCTGGTTTTGTGTACGATGGTGCAACAAAGCAACCTCTTTCAGGTGTACAAGTTCAATCTTTGAACAATCGCTACTACACAGCGATGACAGATGACAATGGTCGTTACACCATTCGTGTTCCAAAGTTTGTAGACGTTCTCTACTTTGTAGTAAAAGATTCTGAATACAACCCTGCACAGTTGGCAATTAAGGGCGCAGACCATCAGAATGTATACTTAACAAGTGGCATGAATGCCGATTTCTACACAGATGGAACAAGTTTGAACAACAACCAATCTATGTTGGTAGATGAACCCAACTCACTCACTATTGAAAATGAAATGGAGAAGAAACTATCAGGTGCTCTCCGCATTATCAATCGTGGTGGTATGCCAGCACAAGGTGCAGCCATGTTCATGAATGGTATAAGTTCATTGAATAGTAGTGCACAGCCATTGGTTATTGTTGATGGTGTGATACTCGATATGCAATACGATCGTACCTCTCTCCACCAAGGTTTTGTGAACAACCTCTTCAATATCATTGATCCTGATGATATTGAGAGTGTTCAAACACTCAAGAATGGAACTTCTTTGTATGGTGCAAAGGGTGCAAATGGCGTATTGCTCATTACTACCCGTCGTGGTAAGAGCATGGCTACTCGTATCAACTTCCGTGCTTATGGTGGTTTTGAGACAGCTCCAGAGCGCATCAAGATGATGAATGCAAGCCAGTATCGCAACTATTTCTCTGAATTGTTAGGTACACAGTTGGATATAGATAATGTAAGTAGTTCAAAGAGCATTCCTTTCTTGAACGAAGATAAAAACTATTTCTACTATCCTCTTTATCACAACGAAACAGACTGGCAAAAGGATCTTTACCATGACACATTCACTCAAAACTATAAAGTTAGTGTAGATGGTGGTGATGATGTGGCAATGTATCATTTGTCATTAGGCTATTCTCAAGCTGATGCAACAGCACGTGACAATGATTTTAATCGTTTGAGCATACGTTTCAACACAGACGTAAATATGTTCAAAAACTTTGTTACGGGCATGGACTTCTCGTACGTTCGTAATGCATACAACTTGCGTGACAATGGGTGGGCCGAAAGCTATGAGCGTCGCAATATCTCTTCACCTAATGTATTAGGTTTGTTACAGACACCATTCATCAGTCCTTATGCATATTACACACACTATGATGCTGAAACAGACAAGTTAGGTCTTATCCATTCAGACAAGGTATATGCAGGTAAGACCTATAGTGATGTAAATAGTCCATTCACATTTGCTAATGGCTATGGATTTACAGGTCTTGCCAATCCATATTGGATTTTGGAGAATGGTGAGGGTGATAACAAAAACTCACAAGAGCAAACTCAGTTCAACTTGAACATCTCCCCCAATTACAAGGTTAATAAATATCTAACCATTAAGGATCGCTTCAGCTACAACCTTAATCGTAGCAACGAAAAGTACTACTTGCCAAAGTATGGTACTCCAGCAAAGTCTGTCGAGGGTTTGGGTAGTGTAACAAGTATCGTAAGTACTCAGTTTGCTAAAGAAACAACCTTGTTCAACGATTTCAGCGTTGATTGGCATCGCAATTTTGCTGCGCACGATTTGCGTGTGGTTGGTGGCTTCCGCTATGGTTCGTACTCTTATAGCGAGAGCGACATCACAGGTTATAACAACGACCAGGATAAGATGCCTAACATGGCTTATTCATTGCAGTATAAGAACTATGGTGGTGCCAACGACAATTGGAACAACCTTTCTTATTACTTAAATGTAGGTTATAACTACAAGAATAAGTATTTTATTGATGCAGTAGCGTCAATGGATGCTTCTTCACGTTTTGGTAAGGAAGCAGACCAAGGCATAAAGATTGCAGGTGTAGCATGGGGCTTATTCCCATCAGTACAAGCAGGTTGGGTAATGTCTTCAGAAAAGTGGTTCAAGGTTAAGGGTATCAATTATTTGAAGCTTACAGGTGGTTATGGCATAAGTGGTAACGATAATATCGACTACTATGCAACTCGTACCTACTTCGCAAACGAACAGTTCCTTGACAAGGCTACTTCATTGGTATTGTCGAACATTCAAAATCCAAAGTTACAATGGGAAACAACCAAGCGTTATAACATTGGTCTTCAAGCAAGTATGCTAAACAACCGATTGAATTTGGGTGTTGAATACTACAATGCAAAGACCGATCATTTGCTTGTTCGCAAATCAGTGAGCGATATCACAGGTTTGGCTACAATGTGGTCAAATGATGGTTCGTTGAAGAACCAAGGTGTAGACATTAGCGTTAATGCCATGTTGGTTCAACACAAAAATTGGCGTTGGCAAGCAGGTTTCACCATTGGTCATTACAAGAACGAAATCACTTCGTTGCCTTCATCAACCAACAATATCATCAAGACCTATGCTCTTAATGCAGATGGCACACGCAATGAGGCAAGTTTGAAGACAATTAATGGTTATACTTCTTCAATCTATGGCGAGAACAATATCTTAACAGCAGTAGGACATGCAGCAGGTGTGTTCTATGGTTATAAAACAGCAGGTGTGTTCTCAACAGATGCCGAAGCAAAGGCAGCAGGTAAGGATGGTAACTATTTACACTATCCAACTGGTATCTCTGAAAATCCTTCACGCGATTTCAAGGCTGGTGATGTTCACTTTGTAGATCAAAATGGTGATGGATGGATTAATGAAGCAGATAAGGTAGTCATTGGCGATCCTAATCCAGACATTTATGGTAACATCTATACATCATTGAGTTGGAAAGGTTTGAAACTTGATGTAAACTTGAAGTACTCTTTGGGCAACGATGTTTATAACTATCAACGTTCGCAACTTGAGTCGCTCAATTCAAACTGGAACCAAACAACAGCTGCTGTAAATCGTTGGCGTTACGAAGGTCAAAAAACAGACATTCCTCGTGCTATGGACACAGGCAGCGACCAATGGGTAAACAACGAACGTTTCTCAGATCGTTGGATTGAAGATGGCTCATATCTAAAGATTAAGAACATACGTCTCACCTATAAGATACCTGTAAACCTCAGTTGGTTGTTAGGTCTTTCTGTATGGGGTGAATGCAACAATGTATACACAATAACCAAGTATACAGGTTCTGATCCAGAGTTCTCTGCAGGAAATGGCGTCCTTTATCAGGGCATCGATGCAGGTTATTTGCCTTCAAGTCGTAACTTTAACCTCGGTGTGACTATAAACCTATAATCGTAAAAGAGAAGAGAGAGGGGAGTTTGAGAAAGTGCGAAACACACATTTCTCGCTTCTCAGCTCTCTGCTTTCAACTCTCCTAATATAACAGCAATGAAACACAAATCGATTTTAAGTCTTCTTATCTTTCTCATGAGCTTTGGTGCTATCACCACATCTTGTGAGGATATGTTGACCCCTGATATGAATCGTTACTCAGAAAATTTCAGCGGTAAGGATACAGTGTATTTTTACTTAGGTATTTTGCGTAACGTACAGGATATGGTAGAGCAAAATCAGTTGCTTGGCGACTTGCGTAGCGATTTGGTAACAACTACTTCTTATAGTAGTGATAGCGTTTCGCATATCATTTCGTTCGACAAAACAGACGAAGACGGCAGCAACGAACTTCTTAATCGCGCTGCATATTACAAGGTTATCAATCAATGTAACTTCTATTTGGCTAAGGTTGATACAAGCGTTGTAAAGAACAATATTTACTACATGAAGCGTGAATATGCGCAGGTAGTTGATATTCGCGCATGGGCATACTTACAATTGGTACAGACTTATGGCGAAGTTCCTTTCATCACTCAACCTGTAGACAATGCCAACACTGGTTGGGAAAAGTCAGCACCCAAGGTTAATGCCGATAACTTGCTTAATGTATTAAAGGATGATCTCGAAAAAGCCAAAGTTATTGAGCACACAATGGGTTATCCTCAATATGGTGAGTTCCAATCAGGTAATGACAATTTCAAGATCCAAAGTAAGTACCTTCGCTTCTATTCAGACATTATCTTAGGCGACCTTTATTTATTGCGTAGCAGTGGTAGAAGCGACTATGTTGAAGCTGCTAAAAACTACTATTACTTCTTGAAGGAAAGAGCTAAGTCTGGTATTGGTTTAGCCTTAGGTCGTGCAACTATTAATCGTGGAACTAATCCAAATGGTTCATATTGGTATAGTCCAAATGCAGATAGTTGGATTTCAAATGGTTTAGCTGCTACAACGCTAACTAATGAGGACATCACACTCATTCCATCTGCAGCAAATAGCACTTTCGGTCGTGTACTTACACGCACTGCACAAATTTATGGCTTCGATCCTCACTCAACCAACTCAACTAACACAGCTATTGGTTCAGAAACTTCAACTACTTCGGGTAGTGTTTCTTTGAGTGTAAACTACAAGTCGCGTCAGGTAGCTCCATCTGAAGCATATTTGAACTTGTGCCAAGCACAAAACTATTCATCTTCGACTATAACAAACAACGAAGCTATCAACATTGAGTATTACGAGGGTGCAGGTGATGCACGTGTAGCAGGTTCAGCTCCTTTCTTCCAAACCAAGGAAGGTAAGTACCGTTACATCACTAAGGATGCAATAGCAAAGAATGTTGGTCGTGGTGATTTAGCAAGTGGTGGTGTAGACTTCAAGCACTACAAGTCACTTTATCGTATGCGCCAAATCTTCTTGCGCTATGCTGAAGCAATCAATCGTGCAGGTTATCCACGTATGGCATTTGCAGTGCTTCGCAATGGTCTACAAGCAAGCCGCATTCCAGAGTTGAGAGATTCTATTTGCTATACTACTCAAGAGGTAGAAGGTAAGAAGCAAGTTCTTGCTCAAACCGTTTATTATGTAGATAGTCTTTCAAGCTATGATGCAGCAAACTATATCAATGTAGACGAGCAACGTCGTGCGCAAGCCGATCCAGAATTTGGCTTGTATCTCGACTTTAGCTCAAGCAACTGGGCTACTTATGGTATTCATGAATACGGATGTGGTTCAATTACTTCGCTTGATAGTCTTTTCAGCTATGAATATGCTGTAGCAAAGCGTATTGCTGAAGAGTCAAAGCGTGTTGCTAATGGCCAATTAACAGCAAGTGCCAAACGTTCTATCAGAGCATTGCTTCACCCTAAAGCCGATGGTGATGGCGAAACTACAGAACCTTCAGAACCAGTAGAGGTTGTAGATACAATTGCGGTTGATGCCCCAGAGCCTGCAGCAGTTGATGAAAATGAGGTAAACGCGGTAGAGTCAATCATTTGTGATGAATGTGCACTCGAAACTGCATACGAAGGTTCACGTATGTTCGACCTCATTCGTTTTGCTCGCCACATGAACTTCGGTATTTCTTCAGATTATGGTACACGTTGGTTAGCATGGAAGATAGCTCGTCGTGATGAACAACTTGCTCCATACGAAGAACCAAATGTATATAGCACCAAACTATATAACCTCTTGTTAAATCCCAAGAATTGGTATATAGTAAATCCTGTATATTAATCTGATTTAATCTCTCATTTATATTTAAGAGCACGTAGGCTACAATGCCTACGTGCTCTTTTTTCTGTACGTGCTTGTATGCATAGTAAGCTTAAGGAAAACAAAGCCTTTTTATCATTTTAACATAGCAAATACGTTCTTTAGTAAGTATAAAATGATTATTTATGCTCATTTCTTTTGTTGTTGTGCAATAATATCGTACATTTGCCGCCGTTTAGAACAATAAATAAGAAAATAATGAGAAAATCTATCCTTACAACCGCATTTATGCTGGGTACGGCAATGGTAGCACACGCTGGCGGTTATTTAACAAACACAAACCAAAGTGTAAGTTTTTTGCGTAATCCAGCGCGTGATGGTATGATTGCCATTGATGGTGCGTATGCCAATCCCGCGGGTATAGGATTTATGTCTACAGGCTGGCATATGGGCATAGACATTCAGAGTGCTTATCAAACACGTACAGACGAGGCCTATTTTAAGCCATTTGCTTTAGGTTTTGTTAATGGTGCCAGCAATCGCACAGATGGCTATAAAAAGTTTGAAGGTAAGGCCAAAGCCCCTGTTATTCCTTCGTTCGATTTGGCTCGTGTTGGCGAAAAATGGTTTGCCTCATTCCACTTTGGTATAACAGGTGGTGGTGGCAAATGCGAATTTTCGGATGGTTTGCCATCGTTCGAAAGCCAAGTAGCTATGTTGCCCGTACTTGTAGGTGCCATTGCTCCAGGAGCGGTGAGTGGATATGATATGGACACTTATATGCGTGGCCGTCAGTACTATTTTGGTGGTCAGTTTGGTGTTGGTTATAAACTTTTGCCTAACTTGAATGTAAGTGTTGGTGGCCGTGTTATTTATGCACAATGCAACTATTATGGTTATGTGCGTAACATCTCGGTAGATGTAAACACTGCACAAGGCAAACAAACGATGCCAGCAACAAACTTCTTCGAGAGTCAAGGTCTTTCAGACTTCTCAACGCTTGTAGAGGATAAAGAAGTAAACTGCGATCAAACAGGATGGGGTTTTACACCAATCATAAGTGTAGACTACAAATTAAATAAGCTCAACCTATCTGCACGCTATGAGTTTAAGACTCGTTTGCGCTTAAAGAACCAATCGGGTGTTAATACAAGTGGACGTACAGAATACGATGATGGCAAGAAAATCAAAGCCGACATTCCAGCAATCCTTGCATTGGGTGCATGCTATTCAGCTTTGCCTAGTTTGCGCATCAATGCCGGTTTCCACTACTATTTTGATAAGCAAGCCACGCAGCACGAAGATCGTCACAACTATTTAAAGAAAGGTGGTTGGGAAGTGCTTGCAGGTGCTGAATACGACATTAATAAGCGTTGGACTGTGAGTGCAGGTTGGCAGACCACTAATTATGGTTTGGGCGAGAATAGCAAGTTTATCAGCGATATGAGTTTTGT
>DJEH01000008.1 GCA_002431845.1 Prevotellaceae bacterium UBA5903
AATTTTGAATACCTACTTAATAGGTAAGAAAAATATTAAATTATAGATATGAACTCAACAGTGAAAAAAGTTTTTGCATTCGATCGCATTAACTTTATACTATTGGCCATAGGCATGGCAATAGTATTGGTAGGAATGGTTTTGATGTCAGGCTCTGGTTCTAACGAAACAACATTCGACCCCACAATCTTTAGCGCACGCCGCATCAAGGTGGCTCCAGTAGTATGCTTGTTTGGCTATTTGTTTATGATTTATGGTATCATACGCAAGCCACGCGACAAAAAAGAAACTACAACAGAGACTACTCAACCGGAAAAATAAAACCTCATAATAATCGATAGCATCTATGAATACGATACAAGCATTGTTAATGGGTATTTTGCAAGGTCTTACCGAATATCTACCTGTTAGCAGTAGCGGCCACTTGTCTATTGCCTCCGAATTTTTTGGAGTAGACGGCGAAAGCAACATGATTTTTACCATTTCTGTACACGTTGCCACTGTGTTGAGCACATTGGTTATTTTGGGTGGCGAGATATGGAAGATAATAAAGGGCTCTTTTGCCCCCTTATCGGCTAACGGCACAGGGCTCAACCGCCTTAACCCCGACCAACGCTATGTACTGAACATCATTGTGTCGATGATACCTATCGGCATTGTGGGTGTGTTCTTTAAGGATAAGGTTGAAGAAATCTTCGGTTCGGGCTTGTTGGTGGTAGGCTGTTGCTTGCTATTAACAGCAGCATTGCTCACCTTTTCATATTATGCACATCCACGCACTCGCGAAAACATTTCATTGCGCGATGCATTTATCATTGGCATTTCACAGGCCATTGCCGTATTGCCTGGACTAAGCCGTTCGGGTAGCACCATTGCTACTGGATTGATGCTTGGCAACAAAAAGTCGAGCATGGCACAATTCTCATTCCTTATGGTTATACCTCCCATCTTGGGCGAAGCATTACTTGATGTACTGAAGGTGATGAAGGGCGAGGACCTTGGTGGCGAAATTGGCATGGTGCCACTCATCGTGGGCTTTGTGGCTGCATTTGTATCGGGCTGCGTAGCTTGCAAGTGGATGATTAACATTGTGAAGAAAGGCAAACTTGTTTACTTTGCATACTATTGTGCCATTGTAGGCGTAGGTGTTATTGCATACGAACTTTTGAAGTAATTCACCATCTATGGCAAAACAACCTATAAAGGCAACCTACATACTGCCCGATGATGAACTACCCAATTTTTCGTCTACTCCAACCGAAAACTATCAAGGCATTGATGCGCTGAAGGCTTTTATAGCCAACCCTCATGAAGTGAAGCGCGACGGCAATCCGTTGCAAGGAGGCTTTATCCCTTGCATAATGGCATTTGATAAACCACTGCACATGACCTCGTTTCAGCTTGTGGCACGTGTGCGTTGGGTGCTGACGCGTGCATTGGGCGTTAAAAAAGTAAAGATAGGACATGCAGGCACGCTCGACCCCTTGGCAACGGGGGTGATGATAGTGTGTACGGGTAGTGCCACTAAACTGATAGAAAAAATGCAGAGCGGCGTGAAGGAATACATTGCCACACTGCAACTTGGGGCTACCACTCCCAGCTTCGACTTGGAACATCCCATAGACAAAACCTATCCAACGGCGCATATCACAGAAGAAAAAATACGCGAGGTGCTCCAATCATTTCAGGGCGAAATTATGCAGGTACCCCCTGTTTTTTCAGCATGTAAGGTGGAGGGCAAGCGTGCTTACGACCTTGCTCGAAAGGGACAAGAGGTGGAACTAAAAGCCAAGCCGCTACGTATCGACGAGATTGAACTTACGTCGTGCCGTCTTGATAAAAACGAGATAACTATACGCGTGGTATGCTCAAAGGGCACCTATATCCGCGCTTTGGCACGCGATATTGGCGAAGCTTTGCAAAGTGGAGCACACCTCACAGCACTGCGACGCACGCGAGTGGGCGACTTTACACTCAATCGCTGTTTTAATATAGAAGCATTTCAAAAAAACATATTAGGGTAAGAGATTATTGTTTGAAAGGCATACTTTAATAGTTATTTGCACACAACATTAGTTTATGCAACGAAGCGCACAAAGATGCTCTTAGTATAAAATCTCTTTCTGCTTAAAACATTCATACATGAAACTCTCTCAATTCAAGTTTAAACTCCCAGAGGAAAAGATTGCTAAATATCCAGCCCCTCACCGTGACGAATGCCGTATGATGGTGTTACATCGCAAGACTGGCGATATTGAGCACCTTATGTTTAAAGACATACTCACTTTCTTCAACGAAAAAGATGTGTTTGTCTTTAACGATACAAAGGTTTTTCCTGCCCGTCTTTATGGTAATAAGGAGAAGACAGGTGCACGCATAGAAGTGTTCCTTTTGCGTGAACTAAACCAAGAGTTACGCTTGTGGGATGTATTGGTTGACCCTGCGCGTAAAATACGTATTGGCAACAAGCTCTATTTTGGCGAAGACAATTCTATCGTAGCTGAAGTAATAGATAATACTACCAGTCGCGGACGTACCCTCCGCTTTTTGTATGATGGCGACCACGACGAATTTAAGCGTTCGCTCTATGCACTTGGTGAGGCGCCCATACCACGTTTTATAGGACGTGAGAGCGAACCCGAAGACTTAGAGCGCTTTCAGTGTATCTTTGCCAAAAACGAAGGGGCTGTTACTGCACCTACGGCGGGCTTGCACTTCTCGCGCGAGATGATGAAACGTATGGAGATTAAAGGTATCGACCCTGCTTACATCACATTACACTGCGGACTTGGTAACTTTCGTAACACCGATGTGGAAGACCTCACCAAGCACAAAATGGACTCAGAGCAGATGTTTGTGAATGCAGAATGTTGCAACATTGTAAACAAAGCTAAAGACGAAGGCCGTAAAGTGTTGGCTGTAGGCACCACCGTGCAGAGAGCTCTTGAGGCATCGTGCAGCACAGACAACCGCATCAAGGAGTTTGAAGGATGGACTAACAAGTTTATTTTCCCTCCTTACGAGTTCCACGTAGCCGACGCTATGCTCTCTAATTTCCATCTGCCTTATTCAACATTGTTGATGCTTACAGCAGCATTTGGAGGCTACGAGTACACCATGCACGCCTACGATGAGGCTATTAAGCACGATTACCACTTTGGTCCGTTTGGCGATGCAATGCTTATTGTAGACTAAATATAATTATAAATGTTTGTAGCATATAAGTGTTAAGGCATTAGTAGTTATATACCTATAAAGACTTCTTTTATGATGTTGCTTATATCAGAAAAGAAGTCTTTTATGTTTTTTTAATAAAATTTTATTTGACGTTGAAGTTGTTTGCGGGTCTAATATATTGAATACTTGCTTTGCATAATTTATATACATCAGACAAAATGAAAAGGAAAAAATTTAAGTATGCAATACTATTGCTATTATTGTTTTTTACAAGTAATGGTTTGGGGTTCTCTCAAAAGCTGAATATACTTGTAAATGGGCAGCAAGCCTTGCTTGATAGCACAACTAACACTTTCTATGCTACGGTGCAGCGCGAAGGCCAAGATTCTGTCAGAGCACAAATACAAGTGTTGAAAGACAACGTAGCGTATGGTGATGGCTATTGGGTAGATGGTTGCTTTTATGCCGATGGTAGTACAATAAAGGCGGATGCATCAATTATTTCTCATGTTGTTGTGCCAGAAGTGAATGAAAATTGTACTGCTGATACATGTCGTTTGGTGCTCACTTATTTGCCTCTTGTAGTTATAGACTATGCTGCAAACCAAAAGTTAGAGAAAGACCACGATACGCCAGCAAATATAACAATCTATGATACGCAAGATTGGACGGAAGGTAATGTATTTACATCGCCTATAATGATAAGTCTGCGTGGTGCAACCGCATCTATGATGGCTAAGAAAAGCTATTCTGTTGCGTTAATAGACGATAAGGGAGATGAGAACGAAAAGAAACTCTTTAATATACGAAAGACTGATAAATGGATAATGGATGCTGCGGCAATCGATTATTCGCGTATGCGCAACCGTGTAGCTTTTGATGTATGGAACGATATATCGAGTTTGCGCGATGAGGATATGAAACGCAATGGTACGCAAGGGCAATATTGTGAACTCATGATAAATGGCAGATACTGTGGTTTATATTGCTTTAGTGATAAAATAAATCGCTCATTATTAGGGCTTAAAAAAACAAAAGCCGATGACCCCCAAAAGGCTATTCATGGCTTGTTGTATAAATGTACTGGCGCATCTTATAACAACCATCTCTTGACTAAGAATGAGCCAGAATTGCCAATGAATTCCGAAATTTGGGGCGACTTCGAAATGAAATATCCCGATAATTATTTCTGCAACGAAACATGGGGACCTTTGGCTAATGTTATAGAGCAAACCAATGTCCTCTCGGCCAGCGAAGACTCTGTAGAGACACTTATGAAATGTTTTTATGCAGAAAACTTTTACGAATATGCTGTTTTTGCAATGTCGTTTATGCTTACAGATAACGTCATGCACAACACTTATCTGTCGATTTATGACTATGAGAATGACCCACGTATATGGATTACACCTTGGGACTTGGACGGCAGCTTGGGGCGTGATGGAGCTGCTTTAAAGTTGGACAGAGTTGCACAAGCTTGGATGGTTTATCAAAACTGCCACCCTTTCCGCTATTACTATGATAACTGTGTGGAGCCATTTATGAGTAATTATCAAGAAACGTGGAATAGGCTGAGTATAGGTTCTTTATCAGTAGCGCATGTGTCGAGTGTTATTGACCATTATACTCAATTATTTGACAAAAGTGGCGCATGGAAGAGAGAGAGAGAGCGTTGGGATGGCATGCAAAATGTATGGTACGAAGGTGTTCCTATCAATCTTGCCCCTACTGCAGCAGAAGAGGCACAATATATGAAAAGTTGGTACAAAAAAAACTTTTTGAACATACAATCAACCATTACATCAAGTGTACCAACTATAGTAGATAATGCAAATAACAATGCTAAATTCTCAGTCTATACTTTAGATGGCAGAAAGGTTAACGCTCGTGTGATTAAGAATTTACCTACAGGTATTTACCTTATAAACGGGCAGAAAATATTGATTCTAAAATAAGTTCTTTTAAGTAGATATTTAAAATTCATATCAATTAATTTTGAATACCTACTTAAGGAATACCTACTTTAAAGGAATAGAAAATAAAAATAGGAGGTAAACACATTTGTATTTTGTGTTTATCTCCTATTTGGGTTACTACCAAAATCAAGCGGAAAAACAACCACCCATTCTTCGGAAGTTACTTACGCTTCCATACATATAGGTATGAGGTAGAACCATAAATGGGTTCTTCGCCAGTGTTGTCGCCAAAGAGCGAAGGATTGGCTGGCTTAACAGAACAATCATTGGGCACGATGCTACCATTTACTACGCCAAAGGCATTCAGATAGAACTTGGGCGTGTTGGTGAAAGAAATTGTGGTCTTGTTCAGCAATGCTTGAAGTTCTTCGCGTGTTACTTTCACTTTGTTACCATCTTTGTCAAGACGTTCGGTTGCAAAGTAATTGTTTATCTCAAAGGTCAAACCATCCTCGTAAGTGCTACGCAAGTACTTCAGCACGTTAGCATTAATGCCGTTGGTTGTAATGGTGATGCCCTCCTTTGAGTAAGTAGTAGTGAGCGACACAATGTTGCCATTGATATTCATGTTTACAGTCTCTGCAGTGTTGTAAACTTGTGCAATGTCGTGCTTCTGAACAATGAGCATATCGTCTACAGGACAATAATAATCAGCAGGAGTAGGGATGAATACTGTTACATCGGTAGTGTCGCGTACGTGTATCGAAAGCTTTGTATCGTTTGATTCGTACTGACGATCGTTTATAGAGAAATTAACCTCTACTGACCCATTGCTACCTACAACAGAAGGCGCAGGATCGGGCGTTGGGTCGGGAGTTGGCGCTGGGGTAGGAACAACTTCGGGCTTTTTATCTTCTTCCTTAGGATTGTCCTTTACGGGCAGGGCGGGATCAACCATGAATACGATGTCGTTTAAGTCGAACTTAGTATTGTGATGTTCCCAATCCTCAAAACCAAAGAAGGTGCGTCCACCATAGTTGAACGAAGCAGAGTGCACACCTTTACCATGGCATTCGTTGTCTTCCCAAAGAGCATAGTGAGCTTCGTGAGAGCATGAAGCTGCGTTTTCGCTTACGTTAGAGTAGAATGTTTCAGCAATGTTGCCCACAAAATCACCATATCGGTCTGTACTATTAAAAGGATATTTTGTACTGAGGTAGAAACCAAACTTGTAGCCTTTGGCAATAGTGATTTTAATGCCTTGTTGGTTCTTGTAATATCCCCAAGGGCATTTCCCCTCATTATCAAAGATGTTTTCTTCATACATGTTGCCATGCTCATCATAGTAATATATGCCTACAATATCATGGCTTCCTGTTTGTGAGTAAGCAGGATATACAGTGAAGGGCTTACCATCTGATACATAAAGGTAGTTGGTTGTCCAATCGCTAACACCTGGCTTGTTGGGGGTTGTGTTAAGATTGTCTTGCTCTTCAGGAAGAACCTCAACAAACACTTTAGCAAATGATTCGAGCACATCGTTGGCAAGAGGCTTGGTGCCCGATATCGTAACAATAGGCTCTTGCGAATATGCAACGGGGACACCATTGGAATAAGCTGCGACTTGAGCTGCACGCTTTGGGGCGTAGCTTATAGACATAGGTGATAAATTGCCGTTGTTATTTCCGCCTTCAGAAGACGGGCTAATGCTATCAGAGCATGAAGTAAGTGCCAAAGCAAAGGCTGCAGTGGCAAGCATTTTGATAGTATTCATGACAATTTTAGGTAAATAAAAAGGATTTATAATTATTACTCTTATTTATGGGGCTGCAAAGATACAAAAAAGGATTTTTATTGAATATCAAACGCTATTAATTTTATGCTTGATTTGTTTTTTTATCAGAAAAGTAAGAGGAATAGTTAAGTACAACGGAATAGCGTGTTGCATATCTTAACAAACAAGGCTTATTTTGCTATTTAGCTAAAAAACACTACTTTTGTATCATAAATAATCATAACATTACATACACTATGTCTGAAAGAAAAGTTCGTGTGCGTTTTGCACCCAGTCCAACAGGTCCTCTACATATAGGCGGTGTTAGAACCGCACTCTATAACTATTTGTTTGCTCGCCAACATGGTGGCGATATGGTGTTCCGCATTGAAGATACAGACTCTAACCGCTTTGTGCCAGGAGCCGAAGATTATATTATTGAATCGTTTAAGTGGTTGGGTATAGAGTTTGACGAGGGCGTAAGCTTTGGTGGCGAACATGGTCCTTACAGACAGAGCGAACGCCGCGACATATATCGCAAGTATGTTCGCCAACTGCTTGATGCAGGCAAGGCATACATAGCATTCGATACACCCGAAGAACTCAATGCTAAGCGCGAAAGCGTACAAAACTTCCAATACGATGCTCACACACGTATGGAAATGCGCAACTCGCTTGTGTTGGGCGAGGAAAAAACACAACAACTCATTGATGAAGGCCAACAATACGTTGTACGCTTTAAGGTAGAGCCAGGCGAAGAGGTACATGTAAAGGACATCATTCGTGGTGATGTGCGTATTATGAGCGATATCCTCGACGATAAAGTGCTTTATAAGAGCGCTGACGACCTGCCAACTTACCACTTGGCTAACATCGTAGACGACCATTTGATGGAGATATCGCACGTTATTCGTGGCGAAGAATGGTTGCCTTCTGCCCCCTTGCACGTGTTGCTATATCGAGCCTTTGGTTGGGAAGATTCTATGCCTCAGTTTGCTCATTTACCACTATTACTCAAGCCCGATGGAAAGGGTAAACTCTCAAAGCGCGATGGCGACCGTTTAGGTTTCCCTGTGTTCCCGCTCGAGTGGCACGACCCTAAAACAGGTGACATCTCTTCAGGTTATCGCGAAAGCGGCTATTTGCCCGAGGCTGTTATTAACTTCTTGGCACTTCTTGGTTGGAACCCTGGTACCGATCAGGAAATACTTTCAATGCAAGAACTCATTGATCAGTTTGACCTTTCAAAGTGCTCAAAGAGCGGTGCAAAGTTCGATTATATAAAGGGACAATGGTTTAATCGCGAATATATACTCAAAACAGATAATGACAAGCTTGCTCCTCAATTCGACAAGATATTAAAGGAGAATGGCATCAATGTACCTATTGAACGTGTAGCTGCTGTTGTTGGCATGATGAAGATGAAAAAGATAAACTTCATCAAAGAGTTGTGGCCATTGTGCGACTTCTTCTTTATCGAACCAACTTACAGCATGGACGATAAGTTTACGCGAAAAAACTGGAAAGAAGGTGCAAAAGCCGATATGCAAGAACTTTATACCTTGCTTGAAGGCTTGACCGACTTCTCTATCGAAAGCCAAAAGAGTGTGGTAGATAAGTGGGCTACCGAAACTGGCAAAAAACCTTGGAACCCTTGGCGTGTATGCCTTGTAGGTACGGGTAAGGGTCCTGACATGTACGAACTTGCCGCATTTTTGGGCAAGGAAGAAACGCTTAAGCGCATGCAAAAGGCTATTGAAGAGTTAGCATAACAAAGTTTATATGCAAGTAGGTGCTCAAGGTGAGTAGAATCTTATCTTTAACGCCTACTTGTAACCTATCTATATAAGTAGGTATTCAAAATTATTTTATAAGGTATTATTTTCACATTAAAAATAATTTTGAACACCTACTTAGGTTATTTTCTTTCTTAAGAAACTACATTACATTCCTTCTCCTAATGTATTCTTTAGTAATCTATTTAATGATGCTCGGTTGCAACATTGCAGCCCTATTCAACAAAAAAGTGCGCACAATGATGCGTGGGCATCATGACACTTGGCAAATATTGCGACGCAAAATAGGTACCGACCATTATGTGTGGTTTCATGCTGCTTCGCTGGGTGAGTTTGAGCAAGGACGCCCCTTGATGGAGCATCTTAAACGTTTGCATCCTGAAAAAAAGATACTACTGACATTCTTTTCGCCCTCGGGCTATGAGGTGAGAAAAAACTATGCCGGAGCGGATGTTGTATGCTATTTGCCCTTCGACACACCCTTTAATGCCATTAAATTTATCAAACTGGCACGCCCTGAAGAGGCTTACTTTATTAAGTATGAGTTTTGGCGTAACTATATAGATATCTTGCACCGAAACCACATACCTGTTTATTCTGTATCAAGCATATTCCGTCCTAATCAAATTTTCTTTCGTTGGTATGGACGCAATTATGCACGTGTGTTGCACCGCATAACCCACTTCTATGTGCAAAACGAAGCGTCGAAAGAGTTGCTTGCCAATATTGGTATAAGCCAAGTGACTGTGGTAGGTGATACACGCTTTGATCGTGTGATAGACATTCGTCGTGCGGCTAAGCCATTGCCTTTGGTAGAGCGTTTTGCTGGTTGTTGGAAAGTGCTGGTTGCTGGCAGCTCGTGGCAACCCGACGAAGATATCATCATCAACTACTTTAACAATAACCAGCAGTTTAAGCTTGTACTTGCTCCTCATGTGGTGAGCGAGGCACATCTCCGTCAGATAGAAGAAAAACTGCAACGCCCCTATGTGCGTTATAGTGCAGCCACGTTAAAGGGCGTGGCAGAGGCTGATTGCTTGATTATCGATTGCTACGGACTCCTATCAAGCATTTACCGCTATGCTACAATAGCTTATGTAGGTGGAGGCTTTGGCGTGGGCATTCACAACGTGCCCGAAGCTGCGGTGTATGGTATACCTGTAATCATTGGTCCAAACAACAAGAAGTTCCGCGAAGCACAAGATTTGATAGCAAATGGCGGGTGTAGCGAGATAAAGAATGCAGATGATTTTGCAAAAATTATGCATGTGTTCCTAAACGACAAGGAGGCACTTGCTAAGGCAGGACAAGCTGCAGGAAACTACATACAGAATAATGCTGGTGCAACAGCACAAATCATGGACAAATAAAGTACACACGTTCGTTGAAAGTTTTATTCGTAAATACCTCCGACCATGCAGGCGGTGCGGCGATAGCTGCATGCCGTTTGCTCAAAGCGTTGCGCCTGCAAGGTGTAGACGCCAAGATGCTTTGTGCTAAGCGGTCGTTACCCACAACAAACGAAAACATTATTTATCTAAAGCACAAACGACTTTACAAACTGAGGTTCTTGCTCGAACGGCTCGAAATATTCGTAAAGAATGGTTTTAGCCGTCATAATCTCTTTGCAGTAGATACCTCGCGCTTTGGCAACGATATTACGAAACTTCAGGCATTTAAAGAAGCCGACATAATACATCTGCATTGGATAAACCAAGCAATGCTCTCTATCAAAGATATAGAACACATTATGCAAACAGGCAAACTTGTTGTGTGGACTATGCACGATATGTGGAACATTACAGGAGTGTGCCATCAAGCAGGAAGTTGTAAACGTTGGCAACAGCAATGTGGACAATGCGAGGTGTTATGCCGTCACTCTAAACACGACCTCTCTTACAAAACGTTTCGTCGCAAGCAGAGACTGTATAACAAGCATAAGTTTGCTTTTGTGGGATGTAGCCAATGGCTTACTTCGTTTGCTAAAGAGTCGCCGCTTTTGCAACGTCAGCGCATACTGAGCATACCCAATGCCATTGACACAAACTATTTTGCTCCGCTGTCTGATAGTGTCAATATAACGCGCAATGAACTGCGCAAACAACTTGGTTTACCTGCAGATAAACTGCTCATCCTCTTCACAGCATTCAAGGTGACAGACCCTAATAAAGGCATTGATTACTTGATAGAAAGTATGTCACTTTTATGCCAAGAACACCCCGAATTGCGTGATAAAGTAGGCATTGTTTTGGCTGGCCGAGGAGCAGAGTCGTTAAGGCATAGCTTTGCGGTTGAGGCTTACCCTATGGGCTATGTGGCCAATGAGGAGCGTATGTTACAACTCTATCAAACTGCCAACTTATTGGCAATGCCCACGCTTATGGACAATTTGCCCAACACCATAGCCGAGGCTATGGCATGCAGTGTGCCATGCGTAGCATTCAATGTAGGCGGTGTGCCACAAATGGTTGATACGGGTGTAAATGGCTATCTTGCTACCTATCAAGACAGCCTTGACTTTGCTCATGGCATTGCATCGGTACTGCTCTCGCCTAATTATGAATCGCTTTGTCGCAACGCTCGTGCTAAAGCGTTGAAAGCTTATTCAGAAACGAACATCGCGCAACAATATATAGACTTATACAAGAGTTTGCTTAAACAATAACGAATAATAAAAAATAAATAAACCATAAAATGGACAACCCATCGCAAGAAAATAGTGTTCCTCCTTCCCCGTGCCAACATGCCAAGAGAAGGAATATAAAAATAACAGTTGCCACTGTTACGTGGAATGCAGGTAAACTTATTGAAAGAACTATCAATAGTGTTGAAAAGCAGACTTATGCGTATGTTGAACACTTAATTATCGACGGCAACTCTCATGACGAAACGCTTGAACACGTGCATCACTACCAAGAGCGCAATAGTAGGTCAAGCATTAAGCATGAAATTGTGTGCATAAGCGAACCAGACGAAGGCTTATACGATGCCATGAACAAGGCTATAGATATGGCTACGGGATCGTATATCATATTCCTTAATGCTGGCGATACGTTTCACAACGAAAATACGCTTCAGCAAATAGCCCAAGTGGCCAAAAGTGTTGATAACTTGCCTGCTGTTATTTATGGCGACACCGATCTTGTAGACCAAGCAGGACGTTTCATCCGCAAGCGACGCCTTTCGCCTCCAGAGCATCTAAATTGGCGCTCGTTCAAGGAGGGCATGTTGGTATGTCACCAAGCTTTCTTTGCGCGTACTGACATAGTGCGAAAGCTCCACTACGATCGTCAATATCGTTTTTCGGCCGACTTTGATTGGTGCATACGCATCATGCGCAAGGCTGATGAAATGCGACTTGCTATTGTCAATGCTCATATCGTTGTAGCTGACTATCTGAGCGAAGGACTTACTACGCGCAATCACAAGGCTTCGCTTTTTGAACGTTTTCGTATCATGAAGCATCACTATGGGCTTTTGCCTACTATTAGGCAGCATGTATGGTTTGTTGTAAGGAGTTTTATTAAGAAATAATACATTCCTTTATTTTAAGTAGGTGTTCAAAATT
>DJEH01000033.1 GCA_002431845.1 Prevotellaceae bacterium UBA5903
TCTTATCCCGAACTCGCGTTAAATGCTTTATTTATCGTGCTTATCACGCTTTACTTTTACAATCAAAGCCCTTTAGCGATTATTCTTCATCGCCTTCTTGACTCCAAGCGAAATCATCATTTGAGCCATCCCATTGGCGCTCGTTGCTCCAGTCATCGCCTTGTGAGCCACCATTGCTTACAGAAACCGAAAGCATCATTGAAGCCTCAGCAGACATGTTGATGACAAGCGATTCGGGACGATTATATATTTTTTTCATGACGTTCTTTTACTTAAATCTTGAATGTTCTACTTTGTTATTTGGCAATAAACTTATTGCCGTTTTGGATGTATACACCACCCTTTGTAATTGCATTTACACGACGGCCTGAGAGGTCGTAAACAGGCGATGTGCCATTAGCTGCATTGCCATTGATAGCATCAATGCCAGTGGTTGTGCCATCAAATATCATAGCTACTGCATTAGCTGCATTATTAGCTACGACGTAAGCACGATTCGGATTGAGGAAACCATTGGTTGAGCGGAAGAAACCTACCTTACCATTGCCATTGAGACGGCCAAACGAAAGCACATCTGTCATATCCATAAGCATTGTTGTTGTGCCCTTGAGGTCGTTGAGTTGTGCATCTGCCACATCTACAATGCGAAGCAATACGTTGTCTTGTGCACTCTCGCTGCGAAGCACAAAACCTTGATTTGCTCCTACATACTGAACTTCATTCATTTCAAGACGGGTTCTGTCGGCATTGTATGTTCCATAATATGCCTTAGCATCGCCCTCTGCTACTGCCACGTTGTAAGGCAGACAAGAGGTTGCAAATGTTGCTTCGTCTGCTGCTGAATAGTTGAGTTTTACCACAAGAGTTGGGTCTGCAACAAACAATGTTCCTACGTTATCTGCTGCACCAATTTCTACCGTAGAACTAACTGTCACAAAGTCTCTACTATCAAGCGCAGCACCGCTAACTGCAGTGAGTGCAAAACCATGTGTCTTGCCAAACTCATCGGTAATGGCAGTTTCGTCTCTTTTGCTTTGGTTGTCGCGAACGATCCAAGATGTTGCTTCGTTACTCATTGATACAGAGGCACTACTAAACAACGTTGATGCTTCGTAATGAAGATATTTGCCCGTATTTACATTATAGAACTTAAATCCATCAAATACATTGCCCTCTACACGCCACAAATCTTCTATGATATCATTAAGTGCAGGCTGATCCGTGTCTGCATGCAATGAAAGTGAACCATTAATAGTTTTACGACTATCGGTTGAAGCATTGCCTTGCAGATAACAAAGGTTGCCTGTTGTAAAAGGCAAATTTACGTTGTAGTTGAGGTCGATAGTGTTATCGGTTGGAGATACATAAGCAGTAAGTGATGTGCTAAGCGTGGCAAAATCAGATGTGCTTAGCATTGGGAATGCACGGAAAGTCTTTGCATTTACCTGCTTTGATGTAGTGTACTCTCCATTTTCAAAAAGGTTATAAGTAAGTGTGATATCCTCAGGCATCTCTACTGCATAGAACGAAAAGTCTGCAACATCATTGTCTGGTGTGCGACGATAACCTAACTTGCCATCATCGCTACTATTTTCTGCACTACAGTCGGTTACATAAACGGTCTTTTTTCCTGCACCTGGAAACTTATAATATGTATTTTCAATTGTAAGTCGCACATACTCTTTGTTTTGTTCTATTGAATAATCATGTGTACCAATAGAACTTGTAGACAAATTATCACGATCTACAGTACTCTCCTTACTGCTCCAACTTGCATAATTTACCCAGTACTTATTGTCAGAATAACTCTTTATAGTCATTTTATTTCCTGACTTGGTAACATTCCAAATATATTTTTTGTTATTATCATCAAGAAATACTTTTCCTATTTTCTCATCTATGCTCTTTGATTTGTTTTCAATACATACCTCTGAGCCATTCGTATAAATGAGGTTTCCGTTGGCATTTGTCTTAGCTGAGTGAGCTACAATCACATAGTAGCCATCAGTAAGCGCATCTAAAGCCGTTGCTTGCGACGCAACTCTTTGGGCCAACACGCTCGAGAATGAGCATATTAGCACTAACAACAATGTTGTAACTTGTTTTGTCATTGTTTTTTTATGAATAATTTTACGATGTTATATCTTCGTTTAGAGAGTTTAGTAGAGAGTTTAGTTTACCTATAAAAATACTTGTAATCTCTTTTTGTTTTTGCGGTGCAAAATTGACAATTTCTATTGAATTACAATGGGTAAAAAGATGGTAATTACGAGTAAAAAACGGTATTTATTTTTGTTACCGAGGTAATTTGCAAGCGTATTTTACAAAACTATAATAAAACTGATAGTTTTTCATCTTTTGCACCTTTGAGCAAACACCACAACACAACAGAGCCTTTTAGCATTGCAACTAAAAGGCTCTGTTGTATATATAATGTAAATAAAGAGATTTGCGTTTTTGCCCTACCCTATTTACTTAAGATAGTCGTCAAAGTAACGAGTTATACGCTCGTGAAGATGAACCATGTCGTGTCCCATCATGTTGTGGTCATCACCTGGATATACAAAATAGTCGGGTTGTGTACCTGCATCTTCGCATGCACGTAAGAACGATAAACTGTGTTGTAACACGCATGTGCGATCGTTGTAACCTACTATAATTTGCAAACGTCCTTTAAGGTTCTTAGCTTTATTAAGGAGCGAAGAGGATGCGTAACCATCGGGGTTTTCTTGTGGCGTGTCCATATAACGTTCGCCGTACATCACTTCGTAGTATTTCCAATCAATAACAGGTCCGCCAGCAACACCAACCTTGAACACATCGGGATAAGTAAGCATGAGATTGGTGGTCATAAAACCGCCAAACGACCATCCGTGTACACCAATGCGATTGGCATCTACATAGGGAAGACTCTTTAAGAACTTAACACCTTCTATTTGGTCTTTCATCTCGTTGTCGCCAAGATGACGATGCGTACAACTCTCGAATGCAAAGCCACGATTTTCTGAACCACGATTATCAACCACAAAGATTACATATCCACGTTGTGCCATGTATATCTCCCATGGGCGTGTTTGATAATTCCACGAAGCCTCTACATTGTGAGCGTGAGGTCCACCATATACATAAACAACTGTGGGGTATTTCTTGTTAGGGTCAAAATTCACAGGTTTTACCAAACGGTAATAAAGGTCAGTTACACCATCGGCAGCCTTGATTGTACCACTACTTATTTGAGGAACATTATACTCCTTCCAAGGATCGGAATCGGTATGCAAAGCTGTTTGTGCAACTTTCGCAGTATTAACCAAATCGTACTCACGGAATGTTTGGGGCGATGACCAACGATCTAACAAATAGGCTCCATTTGCTGATAAAGAAGCATAGTGCGTACCTTTACCTGCATCGAGCAGTGTGCTCTTGCCTGTATTTACATTCACACTATAATGGCTATACTGAATGGGATTGTTGGCATTGCTCTTATATACAATACTCTTGGTTTTGGTATTGAAGCCAAGCATATCTATTACTTCATACTTACCCTTGGTGAGTTGCTTTAGTTCCTTGCCCTCAACACTGAAAAGGTAAAGATGATTGTAGCCATCCTTACGCGACTGCATTACAAACTTTGATGCATCCCATGGTAAGAATACAATAGGATTGCAAGGCTCTACATAGCGATCGTTGGTCTCGGTATAAAGCACAGATTTGCGTTCGCCCGTCTGTGCATCATAGCTCACAAGCTCAGCCTTATCTTGTGTACGTGGCAACTCAAACATATAAATGGTCTTCTCGTCTGGACTCCATGCGATGTTTGTAAAATAGCGGTCGGTAGGATCGCCTGCCTTTAAGTAGATAGTCTTTTGCGTTTGGGGGTCGAAAACACCTACTGTTACCTTATGACTAGTCATACCTGCCATAGGATATTTTTCGGGAGCAAGTTGTGCCACTCTATGATTGATGTCTACCAAAGGGAAGTCTGTTACCATGCTTTGGTCCATGCGATAGAAAGCTAATTTATCACCCTTTGGACTCCAAAATGTGCCTTTGTGTATGCCAAATTCATCGCGATGAACGCTCTGACCATACTGCAATTCACGAGTCCCATCTGTGCTTACTTGTAAGTCTTTACCATCGGCAGTACGCACATAAAGGTTCCAATCCTTTACGTAAGCTTCGGCTTTCGACGCAAAAGAAAAATCGTTGTGCGACTCTCCTTGTACACGCATAGCAGTCCATACCACGCGGCGTGACTTCCAATCATATAAAATGTTTTGCTTAGAAGTACGCAAAAATACTTGGGCTTTATCTGCGTAAGGAAACTGCGAATAGAGTAAGTTATATACCTTGCCAACTTTAGCAGTATCGATAGCTGCATTAACCTGCGCAATGGTAAATAGCACTTGTTCTTTCTCTTTTACCCCTTTATCATTGGCAAGAGTGGTTACATTCTCTACGTTCAACTTAAGCAAACGGTCGCCCCAAAAAGCTGTACCATAATACTTTGGCATGATGTTGGCGTAGTTGTTACCACCCCACATAAGGTCTTCGAGTGTAAAACTCTTCTTGGTTTGTGACATTGCTGTATTACTCAACAAGAGTGTGGCAACTGCCATTATTATATGTTTTATCTTCATTTATTTACTGATGATTAATAATCTATCGGCAAAAGTAGCCCCTTGTTAGTTTTTGTTGCGATTAAAGTTGCCTTTACGTTTAAAGCCATCTTGCTTTTTGCTAAAGCCACCTTGCTTTTTAAAGCCACCATCATTGCGACCTTTATAGCTACCACCTTTGCGGAACGAAGAGCCTTTGCGATAGTTTTCTTTTTCGCCACGATCGTCTGCACGACGCTGCTTCTTAGTGCCCAATACTTGCTCAAACTCTCGATGTTTACGGCGCAAGATGGCATATTCTGGGTCGAAATCGTCAGTACGATCTTCTTCGTTAATACGCTTTTTGAACTCATCACGTTGCGTGCGGAAACGGCGTTGATTACTCATCAAGCGTCGTTCTTCATCGGTCTTTACCTTTCCTCCCTCTGCTCTGAAGTCACTCAATCGTCCACTAAACATCTGATACTTACGGAAGTCGCAATCAAGCTTACCATTGAATATCTGAGTTTTAAGACTTGGGCGTAGACCTATGCTTTCAAACAACTCTTGTTTTGAGGAGATAATCCATGCTTCGCCACCTTGGAACTCATTCTTTAGCACCTTACCTATAGCTTGATACAAGCCAAGCAAATCGGGCGGGGTTAAACGTTCGCCATAGGGTGGATTAGTTACAATGATAGCCTTTTCAGTTGGCTTTTTAAACTTTCTAAAGTCTTGAGCCTCAACGCTTACGATGTCTGACACGCCTGCACTGCGCACATTCTTTAATGCCGTTTCGACTGTAGGAACATTGATATCGTAACCATAAATATGATGTGTAAACTCACGTTCTTGTGAGTCGTCATCATATATTTCTTGCAGCAAATCAGCATCAAAGTCTTTCCATTTCTCAAAGCCAAACGACTTGCGGAATACACCTGGATAAATGTTGCGAGCAATCAATGCTGCTTCTATTAAGAATGTACCAGAGCCGCAGAATGGGTCAATGAAATCACAATCAGCATTCCATCCCGTAAGTTTGATAAGACCTGCTGCAAGAACCTCGTTAATCGGAGCCTCAACTGTTGCTACACGATAGCCACGAAGGTGCAAACTATCGCCAGAAGAGTCAAGTGAAAGCGTGCATTTATCCTCAGCTATATGAATATTTAGTTTCACATCAGGATTGGTGATGCGAATGTTAGGACGTTCGCCAGTTGTATCACGGAAGTAATCGACTATGGCATCTTTTACCTTGTAAGCCACAAACTTTGAGTGACGAAACTCTTCGGAGAATATCACAGAGTCTACAGCAAAGGTTGTTTTCAAGTCAAGATACTGACTCCAATCTATCTTACGAACAGCTTCATAAACATCATCAGCATCTTTTGCTATAAAGTGCTTTATAGGTTTAAGAATACGTATGGCTGTACGAAGACAGAAATTAGCTTTGTACATCATTGATTTATCGCCTGTAAACGATACCATACGGCGACCAATCTGTACATTGTTAGCACCTAATTCGGTGAGTTCTTGAGCCAATACTTCTTCAAGACCTTGAAAGGTTTTGGCTATGAGTTCAAATTCTTGCATGTATTTATAATGATAGGCGTTTTGCTAAACGCATTTGCTTTTATTCTGTTTCTTTTTGTTGTTTTAGAAGAGAAAATAGCTTTATATCTTTTCCCCTTCCTGCACATCGTGCGTTACCCACTTATTAGCCCCAATAACAGCACCTTTGCCAATTGTAATACGACCTAATACTGTTGCATTTGAATAGACTATCACATCATCTTCGAGTATAGGATGCCGTGGGTTATTTTTTATTGGATTGCCATTCACATCGAGTGGAAAACTCTTAGCTCCAAGTGTTACACCTTGATAAAGCTTTACATGCTTGCCTATGATGCAAGTTGCACCAATCACCACACCCGTACCATGGTCGATAGTGAAATACTCACCTATTTGTGCTCCTGGGTGGATGTCAATGCCCGTTTCGCTGTGAGCCAATTCTGTAATAATACGCGGTATAAGAGGCACATCAAGACGATAAAGTTCGTGAGCAATACGATAACAGGTTAAGGCGCGAATGGCTGGATAACAACTTATCACTTCACCATAGTTCTGCGCTGCAGGATCGCCTAAATAAGCTGCTTCCACATCGGTGGCTAATATGCGACGCACTTGTGGCAGCATACTCACCAATGTTGCAGCAATAGCCTCTGCCTTAGCATGAAAATCTGTGCCACAAGTAGGAATATCTTCTTGCCGGCCGAAACATAAACCTGCTTGTATCTGTGCTGTCAGCAAGGAGAATAGGCGCTCTATCTCCATGCCGATGTGATAACGAACCGTTACAGCATTAAGGGTGCTTTTGCCATAATAGCCTGGAAAAAGCACTGCGCGACATAGCCCAATAATCTCTTCGAGTGCTGCCGACGAAGGCAATGGGTCGCCATGACGATGCTGATGAAACAATCCTTTCATCTTAGCTGTGTCCGACAATTCTTCGACAGTTTGTTTGAGCAAGTTTGTATAGCTTTCGGGAGCAATCATCTAATTCGTTTTTATATATTAAAAGCGTTTCTTTTCTTTCATCTACCCTATCTATTTCAACAAGTAATGCACTTATACCTAATCAAAGAAACAGCCTTTCCTCTTTATCTTGCAAAGGTACGAATTTTTGATGACAATAGGCACGGATTTCCAACCGAAACAATAAGCCTATATGCAACTAAGAACAAAAGAAAAAACGATAAAGGAGAATAATGAATGATGTCATCTCCTTTATCGTTTTTATACTACATAATGTAAAACCTGCTAAATGTAATACTCTACAGGATCTGCAATGCCCGACCGCAAAGCATATCGCGTTGCTTCGTACGAGGTGGATACGCCTATTTTTCTAAATATATTCTTTTTATGTGTTACAATCGTATTTACCGATGATTTGCGTTTTTCGGCTATAGCTTTGGCACTCAGTCCTTGAGCTATTAGCGACAATATAGCCGTTTCGGTTGGGGTTAAATGCACATCGCCTTGTTGTACAAAGCCGTTTGAAAGTTGTTCTGACACGTAAGGACAAACCACTCTGCCACCTTGTTGTATGGTATATACGCCTTGCAACACATCTTGCTTAGTACAATCTTTTGTTAAGAAACTTACATTTTCTTCACTGCCAAACAAACGTATCAAGCCCTCTGTCATTTCGGCAGACAATAGCAACCACCTCATTTGAGGATAACGACGTACATATATCAAGAAATTCTCTGGTGTGGAGAAATCAAACAAGGAGAAGTCAAGAATAACAAGCGGATAAACGCTATGTTCCACCCCCTCGTTCTTCTCATCTGTCATTGAATAACGTGCTATTTTTTCAACCAATTCTGCTTTATTATGTGCAAAATGCAAAGGCTGGCCAGTTAGATAACTGGTCAGCGCATCGCACGTAAGTGGTTGATTGTCTGCTATGTATATCATAACCTTATCAACAATCAGTATTCATTCAAACTCATTAATATAGCCTTATACTGGATATTCTTCGAAAGCATAGAGTACGGTTGACAAATAGCGTTCGCCTGTGTCAGGAAGCAAAGCAACAATAGTCTTTCCTTCATATTCGGGTTGCTTAGCAAGTTCAATAGCAGCATGCAATGCAGCGCCCGATGAAATACCAACCAACAAGCCCTCTTTCTTTGCCAAAAGGCGAGATGCACGGATAGCATCATTGTCTTGTATAGGCAATATTTTGTCTACCACCGAAGCATCAAAATTCTTGGGCACGAACCCCGCACCAATACCTTGTATTTTATGCGGTCCCGAAGGGTTACCCTCAAGCACAGCACTTGTTGCTGGTTCAATAGCATAAACCTTTATTGCTGCATTATGCGCTTTTAGCCCTTTTGCCGTTCCGCTTACAGTTCCACCAGTACCTACACCAGCTACAAAAGCATCAACTTGACCATCTGTGTCGCGCCATATCTCTTCAGCAGTAGTGCGGGTATGCGCTGCTGGGTTTGCAGGGTTCTCAAATTGCTGAGGAATAAAGCTACCAGGGTGCTCTTTCTGCAACTCTTGAGCGCGCTTAATAGCGCCCTTCATACCTTCTGCACCTGGTGTAAGCACCAACTCTGCGCCTAAAGCTTTAAGCAAATTGCGACGTTCAAGGCTCATAGTTTCGGGCATTGTCAATATCAAACGATAGCCTTTTACCGATGCCACCCAAGCCAAGCCAATACCTGTGTTACCGCTTGTTGGTTCGATAATTACACCACCAGGTTGAAGATTACCGCTTTCTTCTGCAGCATTAATCATAGCCAATGCTACACGGTCTTTCACGCTACCACCAGGATTAAAATATTCGAGTTTCACCAACACACGAGCTTTCAAGCCCAACGACTCTTCAATGTTAGATACTTCAAGTAAAGGAGTGTTACCTACAAGGTCTGTTAGATGTTTAGAAATCTTGCTCATATTATTTGTTTTTTATTGTTTCCGTTTTTAATTTGGTCATCATTCTATTTTATTTTACATCATTGTTAGGAAACATATTGATGTATGTTCTATGTTTTGAATGACGATGCAAAGGTACGAGCATTATCTCCCAATAGGAATACCAAACATTTGGTATATTGAGTTACGTGTTGGTATAAAACAAAAAATCCCTTACCGAAAAACTTTCGATAAGGGTTATTTTTTACATCATGAAAAACTATAAGAATATGTTATTAAGCAAGCTTGTTAATGTGCTTCATAACGCCGCTCTTAATGTTAGCAGCTTTGTTCTTATGAATGATGTTATTCTTTGCAAGCTTGTCCAACATCTTCTGAACCTTCGGCAGAAGTTCTGTTGCAGCTGCTTTGTCAGTCGTAGCACGGAGCTTACGTACTGCATTACGCAT
>DJEH01000127.1:0-27581 GCA_002431845.1 Prevotellaceae bacterium UBA5903
AAGAAGGAAGAGAAGAAGGCAGAAAGGAAGGAAGAGAAGAGGGCAGAAAAGAAGGAATGGAAGAGGGCATTAACATTGCCAACCTTACAACTGCACGTCGCATGCTATCTGATGGAGTAGACATAGAATTGGTTATGCGATACACTGGCTTAACTAAAGAGCAAATAGAGACACCCGATTAAAAGCGCATTAAGGGTGGCATAAACCATACTGCATGCCTAAAGTATGCATGGTTTATGCCACCCTTAATTTTTGTTACATCACGGATGTAAAGCTATGTTGAGCAGCAAGTTTACTTGCTCAATTGCATGCCGATATACATGCCCTTGTAGTTGCTCAAAATAGAAGAAACTGCCGATGCCGAAGTGCTCTTACTTAGCGCAGAAACACCCTTTACAAGCGTAAGCAGTTTGTCGCTCTCAAGCAAAAGACTCAACTTACCATTGGTCATTGCCACATGTGGAGTCATTGTTGCAAGACCACCAAGATAGGTCATCTTTATCTTTTTGTTTTTAGTATCAAGAGTGTACTGACCTTGAATGGTACGTGTACCTAATTTTGCAGAATAGGTATTGTCGCTATTGAATGTAAAAGTGCATGCACCACTCTTGATGCCAACCTTTGCCAACTGGGTGTTGAGTTCGCTCTCTACCTTTTTAGCTGCTACAGCACCACCAGCCTTGGCCAAAAGGTTTTCGCTCTCAAACACACAATCAGAACCTGTATACTTCCAAGTGCCTACGATGCTTTTTTCTGAAAGCGTTGCGCTTGAACCGAGGATATTGCCTAAGATGTTGCCAAGTGCGCTAATGCCTGTTGTTGCATTGGTTGTGTTGTTAGTGGCATTGTTGATAGCGTTGTTCAAGATAGCAGAACCGATGCCCTGAGATACAGAGCCATTGCTTGTTGAACAACCAGTAAATGTAAGCATGCCAGCCAAAAGAGCCAGCGAAAAAGTCATTTTTTTCATTATCTTTATTTACTATTTAATACGTTCTACATTTGCCTAAATCAACGCAAAATTGGCATTTTTTAGCGACAATAGCAACACTTAAGTGCGATTAGTAGACAAACACGGATATTTTGTCTATTCTTTTCTGAATGTAAAAGACCAAGTAGCTATTGGCACTACACTCGCCTATTTTACCACTCCCCTTATGAATGTCGAAGCATGAGTTCGTGTTCAATGTCGGCAAGGTTTACGCCCATAGCTTCAAGCATAACAAGATAGTGGTACATCAAGTCGCCAGCCTCGTAAATAAAGCGGTCGCGATTGCCATCTACAGCCTCTATGATGCTTTCACTACACTCTTCGCCCACCTTTTTAGTAATGGCCTTAATGCCTTTTATAAACAAGCGGGTGGTGTAACTACCTTCGGGCATTTCGGCATGACGACGCTGAATAAGTGCCGAAAGCGAACGTATGAAGCCTTCGGCATCGGGCGTATCAAAGCATGCTGTAGTGCCGCGATGACACGTTGGTCCTATAGGGTGTGCCTTTATCAAAAGCGTGTCAGCATCGCAATCGGCATACATATCTACCACGTTGAGGTAATGGCCTGAGGTTTCGCCTTTTGTCCAAAGTTGCTGACGAGTGCGACTATAAAATGTTACACGCTGCTCGCGCATGGTTTTATTGAATGCTTTTTCGTTCATATATCCCAACATCAGCACTTTGAGGGTAGTAGCATCTTGTACGATTACAGGCAATAAGCCATCGGCACATTTATGTAGATTAAAGTCGTTGAATGTCATATTTAGCATTGTGAGTTTAAGTAGTTTGATTATATGGCTTACATCCTCACGTTGATGCCTTGTGCAGCCAAGGCTTGTTTGAGCTGAGGAATGGTTATTTCGCCATAATGAAATATGCTTGCAGCCAATGCAGCATCGGCATTTCCTTGTAAAAACACGTTGGCTATATCTTGTGCAGAACCTGCTCCACCAGAGGCTATAATGGGGATACGCAACTCACTTGTAAGGCGCAAGTAAGTGGAACAAGGATAGCCCTGTTTGGTGCCATCGTGGTTCATTGAGGTGAAAAGAATTTCGCCCGCACCACGCTCTTGCGCCTCGTGTGCCCACTCAAATAGTTGGCGTTTGGTGAGGTTTTTGCCCCCATGCGTACACACTATCCATTCGGCCTCAGCCTCGTTATCGCTGGCTGATAGCGGTGCATGCTTCGCATCAATAGCCACCACAACAAACTGCGAACCATAGCGTGCTGCTATCTCATCAATGAGTTGCGGACGGTTGATAGCAGCACTATTAATGCTCACCTTGTCGGCACCAGCATCAAGTAGCCGGGCAGCATCGTCTAAGGTGCTAATGCCTCCGCCCACCGTAAACGGAATGTTGATGCCATCGGCAATGCGGCTCACAAGTTGCGTAAAGGTGTTGCGCTCCTCTTGCGTAGCGCTAATGTCAAGATAAACCAATTCGTCGGCACCCGAATGCGCATAGTGCTGCCCCAAAGCTACGGCATCACCCACATCTTGCAAGTCATTAAAGTGGATTCCCTTAACGGTTCGTCCGTCTTTTACATCCAAACATGGAATAATACGTTTACTCAGCATTGTAGTTCGTCAAGTGTTATATGTCCTTCATAAATAGCCTTTCCTACTATCACACGGTCAAGGCCTTTTGCCTTCAAATTATTAATATCTTGCATTGATGATATGCCCCCCGACACAGTAAAATGTAAGCGAGGATACTTATGCTTTAAGCGTACATATAGTTCGGTTGATGGACCTTGTAGCATGCCATCGCGCGAAATGTCGGTGCAGATAATCTGCGAAAGTCCGTAAGGCACAAAGCGATCTATCAATTGGTCGATAGCGAGGGGCACCTCTTCTGTCCAACCATTAACCGCCACCATACCATTTTTCACATCTGCCCCCAACACCATGCGTTCACCCCCATATTGGGTGAGCCATTGCTCAAATAGTTCGGGACTTTTAGCAGCTACACTACCCACTACGGCATAGGAAGCACCTGCATCAAACACCTGCTGCAGTGCCTCGTGTGTTTTGATGCCACCACCCCACTCTATCTTGGCACCCTCCACTTGCGAGAGTTGTTGCAGCGTATTTAAATTTTGTGGCGAAGCGGCTTTTGCCCCATCAAGGTCTACTACGTGTATGCGTCTTAAGCCATGTTCAACATAGGCACGCACCATGTTTACGGGCGACACATCGTAGCATGTTTTTTGTGCATAATCGCCTTGCGATAGTCGCACACACTGCCCATTGATAAGGTCGATAGCAGGTATAATAGTCATAGTGAAATAAAGTTTTTGAGTATTTGCTCGCCCACGTCACCACTCTTTTCGGGGTGAAATTGCGTGCCATAAAATTGTTCGTATTTCAAAGCTGCACTAAATAGTAGTCCATGCTCGGTAGTAGCTATGGTGTCGGGACAAAGCGTTGGGTAATAAGAGTGAACATAGTAAACTGCATCGCCACTATGTATGCCCTTAAAGAGTTTCTTCTCAACATTTCCGAGTGTATTCCACCCCATATGAGGCACCTTAAATACGCTGCTATCGGGAAAACGTCGCACATGCGAGTCGAAGATATTCATGCAGGGAGTGAGTTCACCATGGGGCGCTCCCTCTTCAGAGTCGCGACACATCACCTGCAACCCTACGCATATACCTAAGACTGGTTGGCGTAGACTCTTAATTACGGGTATGAGCTTAGCCTCTTTTAAATGCAGCATAGCCTCGGCACAATTGCCAACACCAGGCAGAAGCACATGGTCGGCGCGGTGGATGGTTGCGGCATCGGAAGTAACTATATATTCGGCTCCTAAGCGGTGTAAAGCGTTCTCTACAGAGCGAAGATTGCCTGTTTGGTAATCAATGATTGCTATCATAAATATGGTATCTTTTTACTTTAATGCTCACCTATAGCACCCCCTTGCTGCTTGGCAGCTCTTGGCTAAACACGTTGCGACGTATGCATTGGCGCAAGGCGCGTGCAAAGGCTTTAAACACAGCTTCGATGAGATGATGATTGTTTTCGCCACGTGCTTTGATATGCAAATTACACTGCATGGCGGCACACATTGACTGAAACACGTGCTTAAACATCTCGGTGGGAGTATCGCCAACATACTCTCGAGTAAAGTCTACGTCCCACTGAAAGTCTATGCGTCCACCAAAGTCCATCAACACCATGGCATCGCACTCATCCATTGGCAAGACAAAACCATAGCGTTCGATGCCTCGCTTATCACCCAGTGCCATGCGGAGTGCTTCGCCTATGGCTATAGCCGTATCCTCCATGGTGTGGTGTTCGTCTACATCAAGGTCGCCTTTGCAAGTGCAATAAAGCGAAACGCCCGCATGATGAGGTAATTGCGACAGCATGTGATCAAAAAAGTGGAGCCCCGTGTTGATATAGGTATGCCCCCCACCATCAAGGTCTACCACCACATGTATGTCGGTTTCTGCCGTTTTTCGTTTCACCTCTGCTCGGCGCTCTGTTTGGCGCAAGAACTCGGCTATTTCGTTCCAATGAGTGGTGGCAAGCGCCAGTGCCGCTTGCTGTTGAGCGTTGAGCATTTGCGCAGCCTTGTCTGCTGGTTGTAGCAAGATGGCTTTGCAACCAAGGTTTACAGCCAGTTGTACATCGGTGGCCCTATCGCCTATTACATACGAATGTTTAATGTCGCAGTTGGGCGAGTTGATATAGGGTGTGAGCATGGCCGTGCCTGGTTTGCGTGTGGCAGCATGTTCGTGTTCGAAAGTGCGGTCGATGTGTTGTGCATCGAAGGTAATGCCCTCGCCACTGAGCGTAGAGAGCATCTTGTTGTGTGCAGGCCAAAAAGTAGGTTCGGGAAAACTTTCGGTGCCAAGTCCGTCTTGATTAGAAACCATGATGAACTTGTAGTGGGTTTTTCTGATTTGCGCCAGTGCCCCTATCACCCCAGGAACAAACTCCAATTTTTCGAGCGAATCAATCTGAAAGTCTGCGGGTTCTTTTATGATAGTTCCGTCGCGATCAATAAAAAGTAGTCGGTCCATGATGGTTTTAGAGCGTGTAAGATTTTAAACATTCAATAAGTTGCTCGTTTTGTTTGGGCGTGCCCACCGTGATGCGCAAACACCCTTCGCAGCCAGGCACCCGAGTGCGATTACGCACAATTATGCCCTTATCGATGAGGTAGTTGTAAATGCCGTCAGCATCGGTTACCTTTACCAAGATGAAGTTGGCATCGGAGGGGAACACCTTTTCAACACATGCCAATTTGGGCAATACTTGCTGCAAAAGATGGCGTTCGCTGCACACCTCGCTAACATGAGCATCGTGCGGTTCGTTGCATAGTCGGGTTAGCACCTCTTGCTGTGTAGGCGCATTGATGTTGTACGGATATTTTACGCGTGCAAACAGGTTGATTATTTGTTTGTTGGCAAATGCCATACCTAAACGTAAGCCTGCCATACCCCATGCTTTTGAAAGGGTTTGCAACACGATCACGTTGTCATATTGCGAAAGCAGCGTAAGTGCCGACCCCTTGTTTGAAAAGTCGGCATACGCCTCGTCTATCACCACAATGCCATTGAACCGCTGCGCCAATTGCTCTATTTGGCTCAAAGCAAAGGCATTGCCCGTGGGGTTGTTGGGCGAACATATCCACATAAGGCGCGTATGGTTGTCGGTGGCACTGAGCATATCGTCTACCAACAAACTAAAGTCGGTGGTACTCAATGCCACCTCTTTTACCTCGACATTGTTGATAGCGGCAGCCACCGCATACATGCCGTAGGTGGGAGTTATGGCTACGACGTTGTCGATGCCTGGTTCGCAAAAGATACGAAAACAAAGGTCGATTGCTTCGTCGCTACCATTGCCCAAAAATAGTTGGTCGGCACTCACCCCCTTCAGAGCGGCAAGCGCCTGTTTAAGTTGTTTTTGATGCGGGTCGGGATAACGGTTCACACCATTATCGTATGGGCTTTCGTTGGCATCGAGCCACACAGAGATGTCACCTCCTTTATACTCGTCGCGCGCTGTTGAATAGGGCATCAAAGCCTCTATGTTTGGTCTGATTTTATACATAGAATTGGTGGTTAGCTGCGTCAAGCGTTCTTATTAATTCTCACATTCACGGCTTGCGCGTGGGCGTGTAGTCCCTCAGCCTCAGCCATCGCTACGATGGTTGAGGATAGCGAAGCAAGTCCCTCACGAGTGAGCTCTTGAAACGTTATTTTGCGCATAAAGCTATCAATGTTCACCCCGCTATAAGCTCTTGCCCATCCGCTTGTGGGCAAGGTATGATTGGTTCCTGAAGCATAATCGCCTGCCGATTCGGGCGAGTAGTTACCCACAAACACACTTCCTGCAGCCGTAATGTGGTGGGCAATGTCCCAAGGTTGTTCCATAGAGATGATGAGATGTTCGGGGGCATAGGCATTGGCAAAATAGGTGAGTTCGTCCCTCTCTTTCAACACCACGATGCGACTATGCGAGAGCGAACTCTCCACCAACTCGCGGCGTGGCAATAGAGCTGTTTGCCTTTCAACTTCTGCCGCCACTGCATGAGCAAATGCAACATCGTTACACACAAGCATGGCTTGACTATCGGGACCATGCTCGGCTTGCGACAACATATCGGCAGCCACATAAGTGGCATTGGCTGTGTGGTCTGCCATAACGAGCACCTCGCTTGGGCCTGCTGGCATATCAATAGCTGTGTGGGTGCTAACAAGTTGTTTGGCATGGGTAACATAGCGATTGCCCGGACCAAAAATTTTATCTACACGTGTCACACTCTCTGTGCCGTATGCCATTGCAGCTATGGCTTGCGCACCGCCAATGCGGTAAATATGGTCTACACCACACTCGTTGGCTGCATAGATTATCTCGGGAGCAATGCGTCCGTCGCGTCCTTGCGGTGTGCAGAGCACTACATTTTTGCAGCCCGCAATGCGAGCCGGTGCCGCCAACATGAGCACAGTTGAAAAGAGCGGTGCACGGCCACCGGGGATGTAGAGCCCCACGGTTTGGATGGGCACAGCCTTTTGCAAGCAGCGAACGCCCGCTTGTGTTTCAACCTCGACCATCTGAGGCATTTGTGCCGAATGAAAAGCCTCAATGTTATGCAGCGCATGGCATATGGCTTGCTTTACTGCGGGCTGAACGCCTTGTGCCAATAAGTTGCGTTCTTCTGCCGATAGCTCAATGTGGGTGATTGATGTGCCATCGAATGTTTGAGCATAATCTTTTAAAGCCTCATCACCCTTTTGACGCACGTTGGCTATAATTTGCTGCACGCTCTTAACCACCTTATCGTCGCTCGGAGCATTGCGCTCACACAGAGCAGGTAGCTCTTGATTGAGGTGCTGCATGCGCTCTGCGGCGGTGGCATATTGTGTATAATCTGTTATTATCATTCGGCTTAAATTTGTTATTTTCTATAGGGGTTATTGTGATGTTAGGGAATAATGTTCTCAAGGTCGAGCACTAAGATGCCCTCGGCACCAATGGATTTGAGCTGCTCTACCTTCTCCCACAACTCGTCTTCAGAGATAACGGCATGGAGCGAACACCACCCCTCGGCTGCCAATGGCAAGATGGTTGGCGAACGCATTGCGGGCAATATCTTTACGGCTTGGTCTACCAAATTGGTAGGCACATTCATCAACACATATTTGTAGCCACGGCTATTAACAATAGAGGAGAAGCGGAACTTGAGCTTTTCAATGTCCTCGAGTTTGTCGGCCGATAAACCAGGGTGAGCAATGAGTGCTGCCTCACTATAAAACACCTCTTCAACCTCGCGCAAGCCATTCTGAACCAGCGTGCCGCCCGACGACACGATGTCGAAAATGGCATCTGCCATGCCCACAGCGGGTGCTACCTCTACCGAACCAGCTATCTCGTGGATGTCGGCAACAATGCCTTTTTCGTCAAGAAAATGCTTGAGCACGTGTGGATAAGAGGTGGCGATGGTACGACCATCAAACCATTCCACACCTGTATATTCCACCTCGCGTGGCACTGCCAATGATATGCGGCAAGCACCAAAACCAAGGCGCATCACCTCGTCTACCTGCATTTGGCGCTCTGCCACCTCATTGAGCCCAACAATGCCAACATCTGCCACACCCATGTGTACGGCCTGTGGTATGTCGTCGTCACGCAAGTAGAGCACTTCTATCGGAAATCCCTTGGCACGTGCCACAAGTTGGCGTTTGCTCTGTGCCACATCTATGCCTGCATCTTTAAGCAGACTCATTGTAGCCTCGTTTAATCGTCCCTTAGCTTGTACGGCTATTCTCAACATAATTATTTGTTTTTAGTTCGGCTGCAATATTCGGCATTTATTGTGAGGTGAGCAAGGAGTATGCATTTTATTACTATTTTTCTTTATATTTATTCACTTTTCAACCGCTGTTTTTATCCATTTCATGCAAATATTTGTATATATGCAATACTTAAGTAGTATGCTTAGACAAAACACACGGCAGATTGTTCTATTTTTCCAAAAACATACAATACTCATCCTCTGAGAATTGAACGAAATGAACCGCCCAGGCTTTTGACTCAAAACAACAGATTCTTGAGAAGAAATCATAAACCATTGATAATCAATACAAAACATTTACAGAAATAACATTCTCTGCACTTAATCAATCTGATAAAGGCGCTATTGAGAACAAGGATACGTATCCTTAGCACATAAGGATGCGTATGCTTAGGGCATAAGAACACGTATCCTTAGGGCATAAGGATACGTATCCTTGTGACGAAAGGATACGTATCCTTGTAAATTAACCTTGCAAGATGGGGGTATAACAGTACGTTTTAAGCCCCAAAAGCAAGTTTTTTCGCTCTATTTTACAATAAAATCCGTCCAAAAAATATTGTTCTATTTTTCGGTTTTTAGGCTTCATTAAGACTACACAAGAACAAGCCTTCAACACAACATTGTGTTTACGATAAAACCACAAAAAAAACAGCAGAGACTTATGCATTTGCAAATTCTCTGCTGTTTGGTAAGTATACATTGCTCTCGGCTCAATCAATGCGCTTAATAATAGAGCAATCCATCGTTTTCGATGCGATTTTCGATACGTTTCCAATTGATGAGATACCAAAAGTTGTTTACATACTCGGCACGACGGTTTTGATAGTCAAGATAATAGGCATGTTCCCACACATCAATGCACATGAGTGGACGCATACCCTGCGTAATGGGATTGCCTGCATTGGGGCTCACCACTATTTTAAGCACGTGGTCGGCATCTTGAGCCAACCATACCCACCCCGAACCAAACAGGCCAATGGCAGCCTTTATGAATTGGTCTTTAAACGCTTCAACGCTACCAAAGTTGGCCACCAAATGCTGTGTGAGCGCATTGCTCATGGGCACTGGATCGGGGGTGAGCTGCTTAAAGAAGAGAATGTGGTTGTAAGCTTGCGCTGCATTATTAAGGAGCGAACCCGTGGCATGCACAATGATATCTTTAAGCCTAAAATCGGCATAGGGTGTGTCTTCTGCCAAATGATTAACATTGTCGAGATATGTCTGCAAATGCTTATTAAAGTGAAAGTTAAGTGTGCTCTCACTCATGCGAGGCTCAAGGGCATTGAGCGCGTATGGCAATTCGGGAAGTAAACGTTTCATAAGGCTACAATGTGTTGATAAGGTGAAAAAAAGGTTCGTTTGGACACAATACCATGGCTTGCAAACATGGTTCAAAATAGGTGTTTTAAAGATTGATAGAGATGAGGGCAAGCACCTATTTATCTGCACATTTGCATCAGGCCAAAGAGGTTTGGTAGCGAAGTTAAGAATTAAAGTTATACCATGCCACTTTTTGCCCCTTTTTTTCAATAAAAACACATTTAATCACCTCTTAAAAGCCTTGACTATTAACAAAATGTTACAACATATTGTTCGTAACAAAAACAATTATAAAAATATTTGGAAAAAGCAAATAATTATTTGTATCTTTGCAAACAAGATTGAGTGAGGGGCTTTCAATAAGTTCCTCACTTATTTTTACCACTCAACAATAATAGATGATAGACAAGAACTTTGTAAAGAATTTGGTGGACGAATGGTTAGAAGGCAAAGACTATTTTCTAACCGACCTTACCATCAGCTCTGACGACCGCATTGTGGTGGAAATAGACCACGAAGAGGGCGTGTGGATTGAAGATTGTGTAGAACTCAGTCGCTACATCGAAAGTCACTTAGACCGCGAAGAAGAGGACTTTGAACTTGAGGTGGGAAGCGCTGGCATCGGACAACCTTTTAAGGTGTTGCGCCAATACGAAATTCACCAAGGCGAACGAGTGGAGGTTATCACCACCGAAGGTAAAAAGATGGAGGGTGTGCTCGATAACGTTACGCCCGAAGGATTTACGCTCACCATTGAAGAGAAAGTGCGCGAAGAAGGAGCCAAACGCCCCAAACTCGTAAGCCGCGATATTCCGCTAAAATTTGACGGTGTGAAATCCACTAAGTATATCATTGACTTTAAGTAAAAACAGAAACAAAAAAAGACTCTACCTATACACACATGGCCAAGAAGAAACAAGACACCGTAAGCCTTATCGACACGTTTGCTGAATTTAAGCAAAACAAAAATATCGATATTACAACTATGGTGGGAGTTCTCGAAGAGAGCTTTCGCAGCGTAATAGCCAAGATTTTCGGCTCAGACGAAAACTTTGACGTAATTGTTAATCCCGACAAAGGCGATTGCGAAATTTATCGTAACCGCGTAGTGGTAAACGACGACGAAGTAGAAGACACAAACAAGCAAATATCGCTCTCTGAAGCGCAAAAAATTGATGCTACCTACGAGGTGGGCGAGGATGTGTCGGAAGAAATTCACTTTGCCGACTTCGGACGTCGCGCCATACTAACCTTGCGCCAAACACTTGCAAGCAAAATTCTTGAACTCGAACACGATGCGCTCTACAATAAATATAAAGACCGCGTAGGCGAACTCATCACCGCTGAGGTTTACCAAACATGGAAGAGCGAAACACTCCTAATGGACGAGGAGAAAAACGAACTATATCTGCCAAAATCGCAACAAATTCCTCGCGACTTCTTCCATAAAGGCGATGCTGTAACTGCTGTAATCGACCGTGTGGACAATAGCAATGGCAACCCTAAAATATTTCTTTCGCGCACTTCGCCCGTATTCTTGCAACGCTTGCTTGAAAACGAAATACCCGAAATAAACGAAGGCGTAATCAAACTTTGCCGTATAGCTCGCATCCCTGGCGAAAGAGCAAAAATCGCTGTTGAAAGCTACGACGACCGCATTGATCCTGTAGGCGCTTGCGTTGGCGTTAAGGGTAGCCGCATCCATGGCGTTGTACGCGAACTGCACAACGAGAACATTGACGTAATAAACTATACTTCTAACATCTCGCTCTTTATTCAGCGTGCACTCAACCCTGCTCAAGTTTCTAACATCGTTTTGCACGAGGAAGAGAAAAAGGCTGAAGTTTACCTACGCCCCGAAGAGGTTAGCCTTGCAATAGGTAAGGGCGGTATGAACATCAAACTTGCATCTATGCTCACCGAATACACCATCGACGTGTTCCGCGAGGTAGAAGGCGAAGAAGCAACCGAGGACATCTATCTTGACGAGTTCTCTGACGAAATAGACCAATGGGTAATTGATGCCATTAAGTCTATTGGCCTTGAAACCGCTAAAGACGTGCTCAACGCTCCACGCGAAATGCTCATTGAGAAAGCCGACCTCGAAGAAGACACCGTGGACGATGTGTTGCGCATATTACGTGCAGAGTTTGACGACGAAGAAAAAAACGCTGCCACTAAAGATGACACTCAGGCTACTGACAACGAAACAAGCCAAGACTCATCTTCTACAAACGAGGCTGCCGAACCTTCAGCAGACAAAGAGAGCTAATGCTTTTGATGTGATAAATTGACTTTGATATGCACCACCCTACCCTAACACAATATAGAGGGGGTGCATATCAAAAACAATTTCTCATGAAAGGATAGGTGATAAGCAATTCCACAAAGCAAACATCAATACATTAGCTACCAATATACAAGTAGATGGCTCCATTATTTATAATATATATGTGGCCCACTTAGCATATAGCGTTAATGAAAATAGGATGTTTGAAAGCATTAGTAAAAATAAACTTGCATGAGTATCAGATTAAATAAAGCAATTAAAGAATTTGGAGTCGGACTTCAATCTATCGTAGACCTTCTCAACGAGAAAGGTGTGCCTGTAGCAAGCAACGACCCTAACCAAAAGCTCGACGAAAAGCAATACGACCTGCTAAAAAAGGCTTTTAGCGCAGACAAAAACCTACGCGACAAAGCCGAAGAACGTATGCAAACCCGACAAGAGCAAAAGCGCACTGCCAACAAAACACGCAAGGCTGAACCTCAAGTGATAGAAACCACTGTACCCGAGGTGAAAGGTCCACACATTGTAGGACACATAGACCTTGACAACAAAGACAATGGCAAAAAGCAAAATAAAAGCAACAACGCGAAACCTAAGAACAACTCTACTAAACCAAAAGCCGAAGCCGACAACGCTCCGGCTAAAAGCATAAATAAGCCTCAGGCTAATGCAAATACTGCCGCAACATCCGCCCTTAATTCAAAAAATGAGGATACGGAAGAAAGCAAAGCAAATGCTAAAGCCAACACTTCCACTCCTCAGCCTATGAACCAAGACTCAAACGGAAACAACAAACCTACACGCCCAACCGTAGAAGAACGTGCCAAAGCTATTGGCGAAGAAGAAGATGGCGTATTCAAACTTAAAACACAGACCGAAATCACTGGTCCTAAAGTGCTTGGAACCATTGACCTAAGTGCCATTAACCCTACTACACGCCCTAAAAAGAAATCGAAAGAAGAGCGACGTCGCGAACGCAACAAGCAAGGTAATAACGCACAAGGCAACGGCAACAACCAAAGCGCACAAGCTAACGGACAACGCAAAAAACGCAACCGCATAGGAAGCGAAAGAGTTGATATTAACGCAGCTGCCAACCAACCCAAACAAGGGGGCAACAACAACGGTAAAAAGCGTAATAACAACAATAATAATAACAACAACGCTAACAAAGCCAACCAACCTAACGCAAGCAAGAGCAACAACAAAAACCGCAATCGACGTGCCAAAGAGCAACAAAAGACTGAGGTATCTGACGAAGACGTTGCAAAGCAAGTAAAGGAAACATTGGCACGTCTCACAAGCAAACAAAAGGGTAGCAAGGGCGCTAAATACCGTAAGGAAAAACGCGAGCAACAACAAGCACGCGCCGAAGAAGAACGCCGCGAAGCTAAGGCAGAAAGCAAGATACTTAAACTTACTGAGTTTGTTACTGCCAACGAGTTGGCTCAAATGATGGACGTACCTGTAACAAAGGTTATTGCCACCTGTATGAGCATAGGCATCATGGTTAGTATCAACCAACGTATGGACGCTGAAACCATCGACCTCGTAGCCGATGAGTTTGGATATAAGACAGAATATGTAGCTGCCGACGTACAAGAAGCTATTGCCGAAGAGGAGGATAACCCCGAAGACCTTGAGCCACGCGCACCTATCGTTACCGTAATGGGACACGTAGACCATGGTAAAACTTCATTGCTCGACTACATACGCAAGTCTAACGTGATTGCAGGTGAAGCAGGCGGTATTACCCAACATATCGGTGCTTACAACGTTACGCTCGAAAACGGACGACGCATCACCTTCCTTGATACTCCTGGTCACGAAGCATTTACTGCAATGCGTGCCCGTGGTGCACAAGTAACAGATATTGCCATCATCATCATCGCAGCCGACGACGACATTATGCCTCAAACCAAGGAGGCTATTAGCCACGCCACAGCTGCCAATGTGCCCATCGTGTTTGCCATCAACAAGGTGGATAAACCACATGCCAACGCCGACAAAATTAAAGAAGGATTGGCTGCTATGAACTTCCTTGTAGAGGAATGGGGCGGTAAATATCAAAGCCAAGACATCAGTGCTAAAAAGGGTACAGGCGTTAAAGAACTACTTGAGAAGGTGTTGCTCGAAGCCGACATGCTTGAGCTAAAAGCCAACCCCAACCGCAAGGCAACGGGTACAGTTATTGAGTCATCGCTTGACAAAGGCCGTGGCTATGTGGCCACAATCCTTGTGTCTAATGGTACACTCCACCAAGGCGACATTGTACTTGCCGGTACAAATTATGGTCGTGTAAAGGCATTGTTCAACGAGCGCGGTCAGCGCATTGACAACGTTGGTCCGTCAATGGCAGCCACTTTGTTGGGCTTTAATGGTGCACCTCAAGCAGGCGACCAATTCCATGTGATGGAAACCGAACAAGAGGCACGCGAGATAGCCAACAAGCGCGAGCAATTGCAACGCGAACAAGACCTCCGCACACGCGAAGTGCTCACCCTCGAAAAGATTGGTAAGCGCTTGAAGATGGGTTCTTATCACGAACTTAACATCATTGTTAAGGCCGATGTGGATGGTTCGGTAGAAGCTTTGGCAGACTCATTCATCAAACTTTCTACTGAGAACATCGTAGTAAAGGTAATTTACAAGGGCGTTGGTCAAATCAGCGAAAACGATGTTACCTTGGCAGCAGCTTCAGAGGCTATCATCGTAGGTTTCCAAGTACGTCCTTCACAACAGGCACGCAAATTGGCAGAGCGCGATGGTGTTGAAATCCGTCAATACTCTGTTATTTACGACGCTATCGAAGATGTGAAGGTAGCTATGGAAGGTATGCTCGAACCCGTTATCAAGGAAGAGGTTACCGCCAACATCGAGGTTCGCCAAGTTTACCACATCTCTAAGGTGGGCTTCGTAGCCGGATGTTATGTTATTGATGGTAAGGTAAAACGTAGCGACAAAGCACGTCTTATCCGCGATGGTATCGTAATCTATACGGGCGAAATCAATGCCCTTAAGCGCTTTAAAGACGACGTTAAGGAAGTGAGCACCAACTTTGAGTGTGGTATCTCGCTCACCAACTGCAACGACATCAAAGAGGGCGATATGATAGAAACATTCCAAGAAGTAGAAATAAAGCAAAAGCTTTAACATACACTTTTTGAGCATTTTTGCATAACGCAAATGCTCAAACAAAAGCATTACATAAGGGCATATTTAGGCCAACTTATGTAATGCTTTTTGCATTTTCGCTAATAAAAATTTAGCTTGAGCAGAAAGTTATGCATTAGGAAGAAAAAATGCTTAAATTGCTTTTTTTAATGCATATCTTACACTAAATTTGTAATTCAAAAAACAATAAACACTATAGATATATTATGACACTGATTAAATCCATCTCAGGTTTCCGCGGTACTATAGGCGGTCGTACGGGCGATACACTTAACCCCGTAGATATAGCTAAATCTGTATCCGCTTATGCATCATTACGCGAGAACGTTGTAAGCAGAGCTTTCCGCCGCAAAATCGTAGTAGGTCGCGATGCACGCATCTCAGGCGAAATGGTAAGCCACGTTGTATGTGGCACACTCATGGGTATGGGTTTTGATGTGGTAAATATTGGGTTGGCATCAACCCCAACCACCGAATTGGCTGTTAAAATGGAACACGCATGCGGTGGTATCATCATTACTGCAAGCCATAACCCACGTCAATGGAACGCCCTAAAGTTCTTAAACGAAAAGGGTGAGTTCCTTCCACCTGCCGAAGCATCAGAGGTAGTTCGCTTGGCCAATAGTTGCAACTTTGAGTTTGCCGACGTTGATAGCCTTGGTTGCTACACTAAGAACTTTAGCTACGACCAACGCCACATTGAACTCGTTAAAGAACTCGAACTCGTGGACATCGAAGCTATCCGTCGTGCCCACTTCACTGTGGCTATCGATACAGTAAACTCTGTTGGCGGTATCATCATCCCTAAACTCTTGGGTCAGTTAGGTGTTACCGAAGTTACAGGCCTTAACACTGAGCCTACAGGTAACTTTGCACACAACCCAGAACCACTAAAACAAAACCTTACAGAAATTCGCAACCTCTTGCGCAAAGGCCGTCATGACCTTGGTATAGTTGTAGACCCAGATGTAGACCGCTTGGCACTTGTATGCGAAGATGGCACCATGTTTGGCGAGGAAAACACACTCGTTGCTTGTGCCGACTACGTGTTACAACACACTCCTGGGCCAACAGTATCTAACCTATCTTCTACCCGCGGTTTGCGCGACGTAACTGAGAAATATGGCTGCAACTATACACCAGCAGCCGTAGGCGAGGTGAACGTTGTTACAAAGATGAAGGAAACAGGTGCTGTGATTGGTGGCGAAGGCAATGGCGGTGTTATCTATCCTGCAGCCCACTCTGGCCGCGACGCATTGGTAGGTATCGCCCTCATCCTTACTTACTTGGCAAAAACTGGTATGCGTGCCACAGAGTTGCGCGACTCGTTGCCTCAATACTACATTGCAAAGAACCGCATCGACCTTGACCCAACCACTGACATCTTTGCCATCCTACAAAAGGTTAAGGAACTCTACAAAGACGAGAAGGTTACAGACATCGACGGTGTGAAGATTGACTTTGCTGATAAATGGGTACACCTTCGTAAGAGCAACACAGAACCTATCATTCGTGTTTACTCAGAAGCACACACCATGGAAGAAGCTGATGCCCTTGGCAAACAAATCATGGATATCGTGTACAACATGATTAAGAAGTAAGAAGCAGCCCATATAGAACATATAGCTATTGAGATGCTATAAAAGAAAAAAAATGGCGAGTTAAGAAGTGATTCTATTACCTACAATTCGCCATTTTTTTGTTTTATAAACAGAATAATAAAAATACAAAAAGCAATATCTACACTCATGAACAAGAAAATGCTTTTACTCACCCCTGTGGTAATGGCTAATGTTGCTATGGCGCAACATCGCTACAACATCGTGTATATAATGACCGATGACCATACGGCACAAATGATGAGCTGCTATGACAATCGCTATGTCAAAACTCCTAACCTCGACCGCGTAGCAGCTGATGGTGTACGTTTCGTAAATTCGTACGTAGCCAATTCGCTTTCAGGTCCAAGTCGTGCATGTATGATTACAGGTAAACATTCGCACAAGAATGGATTTACGAACAACGAACACGGCATCTTTGATGGCTCGCAACAAACTATGCCTAAGCTTATGCGAAAGGCAGGCTACCAAACAGCCCTTATCGGCAAATGGCATCTTGTGAGCACACCTACTGGCTTTGACTACTACAACATTCTGCCTGCGCAGGGTGACTACTACAATCCAAACTTCATCAATATGGATGGTACCACCACACGCGAAAAAGGCTACGTAACCAATATTGTCACCGACAAGGCCATCGACTGGATGGAGCATAAACGCGATAAATCTAAACCTTTTATCCTTTTTATCCACCACAAGGCATGCCATCGTGATTGGTTACCAGAATTGAAATACTTGCACGAGTATGAGGATAAAACGTTTGCTCTGCCCTCTACTTTCTACGATGACTACAAAGGACGTCCTGCTGCTGCAGCACAAGAGATGGAGATTAAAAACAATGACCACATGGACATTGTGTACGACAACAAAATGTACTATCCTGGTGCTGACACACGTCTTACAGACACTTACCTCGCAATGATTGGTCGCCTCAATTCGAAAGATCGTGCTGAATACGACTACTTCTACGATTCGTTGGCAACCGACTTTAACAATCGTCATCTAACGGGCAAAGCATTGGCAGAGTTTAAGTATCAACGCTATATGCGCGACTATGCGAAAGTGCTTAAGTCGCTCGACGACAACGTGGGTCGCACACTCGACTACTTAAAGTCGGCAGGATTGCTCGACTCTACTCTTGTGGTATATACCTCAGACCAAGGTTTCTATATGGGCGAACATGGATGGTTTGACAAACGCTTTATGTATGAGGAATCGCTCAATACTCCTCTCGTAATGAGTTTGCCTAAGGGCCTCAAAGCTCATGGCGATATCAGCGAAATGGTGCAGAACATCGACTATGCTCCAACCTTCCTTGACATTGCAGGTGCAAAGATACCATCCGACATGGATGGTGTATCGCTCCTACCCTTGTTAGAGGGCAAGCATCCTAAGAACTGGCGCAAATCAATCTACTATCACTACTACGAATATCCTGCTGAACATAGCGTTAAGCGTCATTATGGTGTGCGTAGTTCGGATGGTTATAAACTCATCCACTTCTACAACGACATCAACGAGTGGGAACTATACGACCTCAACAAAGACCCTAACGAACTTCACAATATCTATGGTCAGAAGGGTACAGAGAAACTCACCAAGCGCCTTATGAACGAACTCATCAAACTACAAAAGCAATATGAGGACAAAGACGGCTTGAAGTTTAACAAGATGTAAAAAAGGCAATCATCTTTTAGATTGATATACTAAAAAAGCAGATACTCACGAACTTGGGTATCTGCTTTTTTAGTCATTAGCTATCTAAGAAATCTGCACAATAATATATATTGAGAGATGCAGTTTAATAGAGTAAGAAACCGTTTTATAACTTCTTTATCACTCTTGCAGGCACACCACCTACCATCGTGTTAGGTGGAACGTCCTTGGTGACAACGGCTCCTGCTGCAACTACCGCTCCATCGCCTATGGTAACACCTGCTATTATCGTGGCATCGGCTCCTATCCAGCAACCATCACCAATGATAATGGGACGGGCGAAAGTGCGCCAACGATATTCGCCAGTAGAGGAATTCCAATTGGGGGTGAGCCGCTCATGAAGGGGCGAAGGGTGCGACGCTGTATTGATTTGTACGCCTGGGGCAATAAGCACATCGTTGCCAATAATGATGGAGTTGCAGTCGTTGAGAATGCACCGATAGTTGATGCTTACGTTATTGCCTATATGTATGTTGTCGCCAAACCCCACAATAGTTCCATCGCCAACACTCACGTTAGTACCAACGCTGCCAAATAACTCTTTTATCATGGCATAACGATTGGAGCGATTGGCATATGATGATGAATTGTACCTCTGCATCCAATCGGTGGCACGCGCTTTGCGCTCTATAAAAATAGGGCTATGACAATCATATAACTCACCTGCCATGCACTTTTCTTGCTCGGTCATAACATGGTGATCACCGCGACAACCTCCTTGCTGAGATAGGATGTTTTGTAAAGCGGTTGCGTACTGACTTGCATTTTCAAACAATATGCCTTGCATGCCACACTTGCGAGCTGTCTCAACATTCTCTGCCCTATCGTCTGTGAAAACACATTCTGATGGAGTAAGATGGAAACGCTGACACAAACAATCGTAAATGGCAAGGTCGGGCTTTATGATATGCTCTTCAGAAGAGATTACAGCACCATCAAGCAATTGGAATATAGGGTACTGCCTCATCCGTATCATGCACCTTGTGACACCAATTGGTAAGTCCATATAAATGATATCCTTGCGCCTTTAGCTTTACAAGCAATGGGCGCATGCCTTTCATTTCGCCGATAACAAATTCTGTATAGCGATTGAGAAATATTTCTATCTCATCCTTATATTGCGGCATGGCTTGTTGCATTTCGGCAACAATCTGTTCAAGAGGTGAAAGTTCTAAATCGAATTGGTTGGTCCAATTACCTTCTTGCAATAAGCGATAAAAGTCTTCGGCTTGTTGATGAGTAGAAAATACTTGATCGAGTATGAAAAAGTAGTCATAATCTACAAGTACCTTACCAAAATCGAATATTAAATTCTTGATCATATTGCTTTAAAAGATAAAAAGCCATTACACTTTTCTCATCAAGTGTAATGACTTTATTTTTATATAAGGAGAATATTTGCGTATCCTTTAAAAGTTAGTTCTAAACAGAGTAGCTCTTATTTAGTTTACGCTTGCATCAAGTTCTGCACCAGCCTTGAACTTTACAACCTTCTTGGCTGCAATCTGGATTTTCTCTTTAGTAGCAGGATTGATGCCTTCGCGTGCAGGACGTTCGTTAACTGAGAAAGTACCGAAACCAATGAGAGCAACCTTGTCGCCTTCTTTTAATGCGCCTGATATAGCGTTGAGTACTGCATCGAGAGCTTTTTTAGAGTCTGCCTTAGTTAAGCCTTCTGCTGCAATAGCATTTACGAGATCTGTCTTATTCATATCTGTATGTATTTTTTTAATTATAAAATTATTGTTTGCTATCTAATTACCTTTATGGCAATAAAGGCTACATATCCTTGTATGTTTCCTAAAAATGCCACAATTATGTTGCAAATATAGACTATGTATGCAAAAGCGACAAACATTTCTATATGTTTTTTGCAATATAACTCTGAAAATCATTGTTTTGAGACTAAATAAGGGCATTTAAAGTGCTTTTTGGCTATAATGGGTCTTTATAAATAGACATTCGGAACATTGAATGTATAGATTAAAAATAGCCTCTAATAAATCGCCACAAGCAATTTATTAGAGACTATAACGAGGGGAAAAAACAATAATATACTTACATAACAGCTATCTTGGCAGCAACACTTTGTTTGCCATCAGCAGTAGCTATCACAATGAAGTATACACCTGGTGCAACGCGTTCGCCATTGGTGGTATGACAGAGATTCCATTGCCAAGAACCGCCTATAGAATTGCCACGTGCCACAAGTTGGCCACCTGTGCTAAGTACCTTAACCTCTGAACCAAGCGTAAGACCTGTGATGTTTACGCTACCCTTATACTCCACCTTTACGGGATTGGGATATACATGTACGTTGCTCTTTTCGAGCGTAGGTACCGCTGTAGTTACATCTGTTTTGTAACTACACAAGCCACAATCGGTAGCTATGAACATCTTGCCGCTTATAGAGTCAATAGCAATATCAAAAATGTTGTCGCTTAGGAGCGGAGTGTCTGCCGAAGTGAAGTGTTGCAAAACTTCACTACCATCCTCGTTTACAAGATAGATGCCTGCTCCCGTTGTACCAATCCATTTGCGATTGCCTGCATCTACGGCTATTGCCGACACTTCTGTGCCTGTTAGCAAGTAGTCAGCATAGTTTGTTCCGTCGTTGCGTGGCACCTTGGGCTGGTATATATTAAAGCTTGAAGAGAACCATTCGTCGGGGTCAGTAATTGCATACACACCCGATGTACAGCCTATCCAAATCTGTCCATTGCGGTCTTCGACCATGGTTTTGAGCCCTTCGAGCGAGCAAGACGTACCATCTTCGTTGGTGGCAGAAGTGCGAAGATAACCTTTGTCATCACGGTCGTTAGTGATTGTTCCGTTATAGTCGAGCCCAGCTAATCCGCTTGAATTGCCATCGGCAGAGAGGCGGATATTGCACCAAAGGCGTCCCTTATGATCGAACATAATCTTCTCTGCACGTGTGTACTCATCGAGTGCAGCAAAACGCACGCGTTTCCACGAGCCATCTGTACGGATAACAGTAAGCAATGTGTCATTGTAGTTTGCTGTCATCCATAGATTGCCTTCGTTATCGTAGGTGCATCCGCCCACACGCACATAGTTATTGCGCGAAGCTGTACCCACAACCGTAGGATACTGCAAAGGCGAGTTATCGGTGTTGTAAAGTTTTACAAATTTATCATCCTTATACTCATATAGACCTTCGCCATAACTTGCTACCATGACGTGGTTAGGATCGCGAGGGTCTACAGCTACATGGTTTAGATTTACGAATAACTGCCCTTGGCGTCCATCTTTACTGGGCACAGATATGGCATTATCTTCGTCCATATCACTCCATTTACTGCCATCATAATAGCCCACAAAACCATCGTGTGAGTAGTCGTCAAACTCTCCACCTGTTACAAACAAGCGTCCGTTGTTTATTAGCAAACTATAACTACCTACATGACGTGGACCTATTTTGCCTATAGTCTCGACAGATGATAGTGAAGAACCATCCGAAGAGAATTTGTAAGATTTTAGTCCATTATAGGCAAGTGCCATGTAGAGAGTGCCATCAGTAGTACGCGCAATCGCATTGGGCAAGAGGCTGGTGTTGCTCAACACATGTTCGGTAACATCGGGATTGCTGGTGTTGATAGTTACCACCACATTTTGATTAGAGAACTGCACATATTTGCCATTGGCACTACCATTTTCTACCACAGGCCAACCATGCACCTTGTTTGTTGATATGGTGTTATCATCGTTGGTTATCATACGCCAAATACCTGCCATGCCCGAATTAGACAATGCTGCACGATATGGAACTATAAGGTAAGCGCCAATGTTGCTACCCACAAAACGACTTACATATATACCAGATGCAGCTACCTTCCATTGCGAAATGTCGTATAGATTGCCATAAAGTGCACCACTCATTATGCTATTATTAAAAGAGGCATATATGCGCTTGCCTACAACAATAGCATCGTCTACATTTGTTCCTAATTGATAGTAGCCACGAATAGTTTGCTGCTTTAGGTTGAGCAATATAACTCCATCAGTTGTACTAACACATGCCCAATCTCCAGATACATTGAGATTGTTGATTTTAACCTGGCTTTCGGTGTATTTCTTTATCTGTGGTATATTAACAACTTCGAATGTAGCAGTAGATACATCACCATTTTGAGGATAGATAAGGTCGATATTGTTGTTATCATATAATGCCACAAGACACTTTTGTGTGTCAGACCATGCTATTTGCGTTATGGTATTGTCTGACAGTCCGTAGCTTAATCTATCTATGGTATAAACTGTTTGGTCTTCTGCATCATAAATTAAAAGATTGCCACTAAAAAGAGCATATACTACATTGCCAACAGCCACCGACTGTGTGGCATTATGGAATGAAGGATAGAACTCCCACTTTGATGCTGACGCTGAAGTCTGCGCATTTAATGGAATTATGAATGTGGCATTAAGCAGCAGAAAAAATATAAAAAAGAGTTTTTTCATACGTCGATATATGTTTTTGAAGCTATTAATTTTATTATTCTGTCTCTTTTAGATAGGCTGCTAACTTTGCCACTGCACGGGCACGATGCGATATGGTATTTTTAACCTCTACACCAAGTTCCGCAAATGTTTTTCCCATTTGTTCGGGTATAAATATAGGGTCGTATCCAAAGCCCTCGGTACCACGTTTTTCGGTAGCAATCTCTCCACGCACAATGCCTTCAAATAAATGCTCTTCACCATTGAGAATAAGTGCTATAACAGTGCGAAACTGTGCAGAGCGGTCGGTTTGGTTGCTTAAGGCTGCAAGTAGCTTTTGGGTGTTTGCCTCTGGGTCGTGACGATCGGGATAGGCATATCGAGCTGTATGTACGCCTGGGGCGCCATTAAGAGCTGTAACTTCAAGACCTGTATCGTCGGCAAAGCAATCGAAACCATAACGTTCTTTTACCCATCGCGCTTTAATGAGTGCATTACCTTGCAACGTATCAGCAGTTTCGGGAATGTCGTCATGGCAATCAATATCTGACAACGAGAGTATCTGCATTTTATCACCAAAGATGGCACGTATTTCTGATAGCTTATGTGCGTTATTTGTAGCAAAAACAATTTTCATAGAATATCATCAAATAAAAAGAAGTGAAAAGCAAAACATTGGAAGTGATGATTTACTTTTCACTTTAGAGTAATATAATTAAAATGTAATATTTTTATTCTTCTTTCTTAGCTTTCACTTTGATACGATCAAAGCCCTCACCAAACACACCAATAACCTTTGATTGCGATACAAAAGCATTGGGGTCAATGCTTTGGATAATGCGGAAAATATTGGTACTCTCGCGTTTTTTTGCCAATACCACCAATACTTTACGCTCTTGTTTGGTGTACCAACCTTGCCCATCAAGCACTGTTACACCACGATGGGTAGCACTGATTGCTGCTGCAATGGCATCATACTCGCGCGAGAAGATAAGGAACTGTACTGATTGGCGTCCACGATCTACTACATAGTCGAGCATGAGGTTTACAATGATAAGTGTGCAATAGCCATAAAGCAGTTTGTCTACATCACCATCAGGAAGGAAGAATGCCGAAGTAATAATGATAATGTCGCAAAGCATCATCATTTGTCCGAGCGTCACATCTTTATACTTATTAATGATAGAAGCTATAATATCTGTGCCTCCCGTTGAACCATTGTGGAGGAATACAAAGCCAATACCGACACCCTCAATAGCCGCACCAAGAATACACGACATAAAAGCATTGCCTTGAACCACTTGTGGCAAATGGCTATGCGGATTGACAAAGGGGAACATGTCGGGGCGTGTTTGCCCAAGATATATCATCACCTCTTGCGACAAGCCCAAAAGGAACGAAAGCATAAACACGGCATAGATGGTTTTTAAACAAAAACGCCACCCTAACACTTTTACTGCTACTACCAACAAGATAATGTTTACAGCAAAGAATGTGTACTGCACAGGGAAGCCAGTGGCATAAAAAATCACTGCACCAGCACCAGCAAGACCACCTGTGGTGATTTCGTAAGGCAACTGAAAGCAAGTAAAACCGAGCGCATACATAATCAAACCAATGGTGATGACTACATAGTCGCGCACGTCTTGCGCCATGGATGTTTTAAATTTTGTTACCATGAATAAGGTTGTTAGGGAAAAGACAAACCATGCGCAAGAGACTCTTTACAGGTGAGTCTCCTACGCAGGGAAAGTTGCTTTATTTGATTACAATATTTACAATTCTACCAGGAACAACAATTACCTTTACAACTGTTTTGCCCTCAAGATACTTCTGAGCAGCCTCAGAGGCAAGAGCTACCTCTTGTATGCTCTCCTTTGTTGCATCTGCAGGGAACGTGAGTGTAAAGCGTGTTTTACCATTGAATGATACAGACAATGTTTGCGTATCTTCCTTTAGATATTTTTCGTCATAACTTGGCCATTGAGCATCACACACCGTGGTTGTATGTCCAAGTGCATGCCATAGCTCTTCAGCCATATGAGGCGCAAATGGAGACAACAATGTTACAAGGGTTTCGAGCACTTGACGGCTATGACACTTCTGCTGTGCCAACTCACCTACAGCAATCATAAAGGCTGGAATAGAAGTGTTGTAAGAGAATACCTCAATATCCTCTGTTACCTTTTTGATGAGTTTGTGCAGCGTCTTCAAATTATCCTTAGTTGGCTCATCGTCTGTAACAGCCCAATCGCCACAACCAGGATAGAATAGCAACCACATCTTACGCAAGAAACGGAAGCAACCATCAATACCATTAGAGTCCCAAGGCTTGCTCTGATTAATAGGACCAAGGAACATTTCGTAAAGTCGTAAGGTGTCGGCACCATACTTTTCTACAATCATGTCGGGATTGACAACATTGTACATTGACTTAGACATCTTCTCGATGGCCCAACCACAAACGTACTTGCCATCTTCAAGTACAAACTCTGCAGTTTCGTATTCAGGGCGCCAATGTTTGAATGCCTCAACATCAAGCACATCATTGTGTACGATATTTACGTCTACATGGATAGGAGTAGTATCATACTTATCCTTCAATCCAAGAGACACAAAGGTGTTTGTGTCTTTGATACGATATACAAAGTTTGAACGACCCTGTATCATACCCTGATTAACAAGCTTTTGGAATGGCTCATCCTTGCATGATACGCCTAAGTCGTAAAGGAACTTATCCCAGAAACGGCTATAAATAAGGTGTCCTGTAGCATGTTCAGAGCCACCAATATACAAGTCTACGTTTTGCCAATAGTTATCAGCTTCTTTGCTAACGATTGCTTCGTTATTTGAAGGGTCCATATAGCGAAGGTAGTAAGCAGAAGAACCAGCAAAACCTGGCATTGTAGAAAGTTCTATAGGGAATATAGTCTTATTGTCAATCTTGCTATTATCTGTGATGCATTTATTTGCCTCATCCCATGCCCAACGAGTAGCATTGCCAAGAGGTGGTTCACCAGTTTCGGTAGGTAAGAACTTTGTAACTTCGGGCAATTCAAGTGGTAAACACTCCGAAGGTATCATCTGTGGCATACCATCTTTGTAATAGACAGGGAATGGTTCACCCCAATAGCGTTGGCGTGAGAAGATAGCATCACGCAAGCGGAAGTTTACCTTTACGCGTCCAAGGTGGTTCTCTGTAACAAACTTTTTTGTTGCAGCAATAGCTTCTTTGACTGTTAGTCCGTTTAGGCTAAAGTCTTTAAGACTATGTTTGCCCTGCGCTGGAGAGTTCTGCACAATGCCTTCTTTAGCATCAAAACTCTCTTCGCTAACATCAGCTCCTTCAATCAGAGGTATAATGGGCAAGTTAAAATGGCGAGCAAAAGCATAGTCGCGAGAGTCGTGAGCTGGCACAGCCATGATTGCACCAGTTCCGTAACCAGCCAACACATAGTCGCTCACCCAAACAGGTATTTCGTCGCCAGTAAAAGGATTAATGGCATACGAACCAGTGAATACGCCTGTTACTCGGCGATCTGCAATACGTTCACGTTCTGTACGTTTTTTTGTTGCTTCTAAGTAAGCGTCTACATCAGCCTTTTGTGCGGCTGTTGTGAGTTGCTGAACCAATTCGCTCTCAGGTGCAAGCACCATAAATGTTACACCGAAGATAGTATCTGCACGAGTAGTAAAGATAGTAAACTTAACATCGCTATCCTTTACAGAGAATTGCATTTCAGTACCTTCTGAACGTCCTATCCAATTGCGCTGTGTTTCTTTAAGGGAGTCAGTCCAATCTATCTTATCAAGGCCATCAAGCAAACGTTGAGCGTATGCCGACACGCGCAAGCACCATTGCTTCATTTTCTTCTGAACAACGGGATAGCCACCACGTTCACTCACGCCGTCTACCACCTCGTCATTTGCCAACACTGTGCCCAACTTAGGACACCAGTTTACCATAGTTTCGCCAAGATAAGCAATGCGGTAGTTCATCAACACTTGTTGTTTTTCTACACTGCTCATAGCCTTCCACTCTTCTGCAGAGAAGTGTAGTTCTTCGCTTTGTGCCAAACTTTCCGTGCCTTCAGTACCTTTCTCTTCAAAATGTTTCACCAATTCGCTGATAGGCAAAGCCTTTTCGCACTTGCGGCAATAAAAGTGGTTAAACATTTGCTGAAAAGCCCACTGAGTCCAATGATAATATTTTGGGTCGCACGTACGCACCTCTCTGTCCCAATCAAACGAGAAACCAATTTTATCAAGTTGTTCGCGATAGCGTTTGATATTAGTTTCTGTAGTAATAGCAGGATGCTGACCCGTTTGTATTGCATATTGTTCTGCAGGAAGTCCGTATGCATCATAACCCATAGGATTGAGCACATTAAAGCCACATTGACGCTTATAACGTGCATAAATATCCGAAGCAATGTATCCAAGTGGGTGACCTACATGCAAGCCAGCGCCAGATGGATAAGGGAACATATTAAGAACATAAAATTTCTTTTTGTTCTCATCTATCTCCACGTGGTATGTTTTCTCTGTGGCCCATGTCTTTTGCCACTTTTGTTCAATTTCTCTGAAATTATATTCCATTCTTAGAGTTATATTGTTTATTTAGGTGCAAAGTTAGTGCAAACCGAACGTACTAAAAACAAAAAGAGAAACTTTTTGCTTTTAGTACT
>DJEH01000127.1:27648-43324 GCA_002431845.1 Prevotellaceae bacterium UBA5903
AAAAAAGAAACTTTTTGCTTTTAACTTTTATAATGTTGAGTCCACTCGGAAAAGTCCTAAATACTTTTTAACCTATCTTTTTGATAGGTTTTGTCTACTATAATATAATTCACGAGGCTCTTTTCGCTTACACAAATTTATTACGTGGCAAAAACGCAAGCAAAACGTTACCGTCTTTTCGAGTTTTCGTAGGAAACGATACTTTTCCGAGTTGACTCAATGTTCGATTTGCACTAAAATCAAGGAAGCGATTATTACATCACCACTTTCTTCTTATTGACGATATATACATTGCCTCTTTGTGGAGAAGTAATACGACGACCATGAAGGTCATAGATAAGTCCGTTGCCTTTGCTTTCGCCTATTTTAATTTGATTAACAGCCGTATAGCCATGACGTCTAACATTCACTATAAAATCTGTCAGCACCACACCTTTGTTCTCGCCCTTAAGCGTAAAAGAAGTAGTTTGCTCATTGAGTCCTTCAACCTTCAGTGTTTGTTTGTCTGTCGAGGTTGTATATTCTTTACCATTTGCAACAATTGTTATAGCCGAAGTATTTTCACTGACATTTTGATAAGCAAAGCTATAGCCCGCCACTTCATACCCTGTTCCAGCATCTATCGTGTAAGTACAATCTTTTTTAATACCAGAATAAATCACAATATTATCTCCTTCACTGCCCATATTATTAGCAGTTCCGCTTGAAAAAGTTATTTGCGGTTCTGTGCGTGTGCTGGTCCATAGTTTGTTGTAAGACGAAGATGGATTACCAAAAGCACCTGTTAAAAGAGATATAGTTACATCACCTTCAGCAAAACCAGGCACAGGCTCTTCTTCAGCCTCGGGTGCATTAGCTATGCAATATACGCATCCTGCATCGCTGCGATCAGTACCCGATTGTCCACTACTCCAATTATAGATAGCCCAACCTAAATGCTCAAGTGTTTGGTTCAATTCTACCTTTCCCGAAGAAATAATATACAAGCCACTCTGATTGGCATAGCTCACTTGCCATCCCTTTGACGGACGCACCGAAGTGGTAGCAATAGCCTTGTTATAAGCGGCTGCAGGACTGATATATGCTCCATCCTTGCGATTAATGATGTCGTAACTACCATCATTGCGCTTTACAAACTTCCACATTGTGGCAGCATTTTTACTATATTCGCCCCCTACCAAGGCTTTGTCAGCTCCTTGCGAAGTAAGGTAACGACTGCTACGATTAGGGGTAAATAATTGATACCAATGCTCGCTGGTTGTAGTAGATGCTATGGGCTGATTGATTTTGGGCAAGGCTTTTTCAACAAGCGAAGCATACTCTGAAGCCTTTTTCGTAAGCACTTCTTTATCCACATTCTCTTGGCTCAAAAGCGTATAGCCATCCTCTATGCCTTGCAGCAAGTCCGCTATCTCAGTCTTAGGATATTGCCCTACATCATTACCCGTCTGCATGCTTTGTGCTGTAGCTATTGCATTATACAACGATGTACGAGCATCAAAGGTTGCTATTGCCTGTTCTGCTTGTTCGTCTGTTGTGGGCGTTACACCTTCGCCTATGGTCTTTGCAAACACCTGCGAGAGTTTTGCATAGCCCTTTCCTTGCATATAGTTATTGCTAAAATAAGCTGCATTTACCACACCATCCTTAACCAACGCCGCATACGAGTCTGCTACATATTCCACATTGTCCATACCCTCTGCCAAAGTTTGAAGATATGCATTAAACTTTGTGGTGCGTGTAGTATTAATTTCTTTTTTGGGTGATGGATAAACAGCCATCAGTTTGATAGCTGAACCTGGTGCCAAGCTTTTTATTTTATCAACAATCTCTTTATACTGACTTTCAACGCTCGACAACTCTGTTGCCGCATTGTTTATCTCCTTATACCCCAATGTGACTAACACCATTTTGGGCGCTTTATTGCTTGACAATCCCTTAAAAATATTGGGCAACATAGCTTTCATTGTTCCAAGGTCTATAGCTTGATAGCCCCAACTTCCGCCACGCTGTTTTACGTGAGCCGAGTGCAATAATTCATGCCAATCGTTGCCATCATCGCCCAATACAATAACATCCTCTTTTGTCACAGGTAGAGCTGCAAAATAGGTGGCTCGCATACCATTTATACCACCCAATCCGGCATCCTTATCGGTAGCATTCTTGGGATATACACATGCATCTCCCACGTACGATGCTATTTTATTACACCATATCCGGTAGCCTGCCATTGTAAGGTGCAGAGCATCTTTTGATATTTTATTAGTGGGTATATCCTTTAGGTCGTCATACAAATCAACATAAGTAACCCCCATTTCCTTGCATATTTTTTGTATGCTATCGTTGGTTACTGGTATGTCTGCCGCATTCTTCACGCCCGTGCTTCGGCACGGCAATATGCTCTGAAAAAACACTTGGGTTTGAGGGCTTTCCTTAGCGCATCGCATCAATGCTATGCGCACATTCTTTGCCACTTGTGCGGGGGTATTCAGTCCTTTCGTGCCCAAGTCGTTCGTGCCCATCATAAAGAATATTTTACTTGGCTTTCCTGCCAACACAGCCTCTAAATGTTGCAACATGATAGGACTTTCTGCACCATTCACACCACGGTTCAACACCTTGGCATCTCCAAAAGCCTCCCACCACTCATGCATATTGGTAATACTATTACCATAAAACACTATATTTTCGGAAGTTACAGGATGTACCTTAAACCCATCATAGCGGTGCATACGAAAAGGCACTCCTTGCGCAAAGATAGATACACCAATGGCAAAGAGACTGATAGTAGTAAGTAGTTTTCTTCGCATAATCTACATAGTATTTAATGAGGTAAAAAGTTTGCCGTAAAGATATGAAATATATCTCTAATAGAGCAAGTTGTAACTAATATTTTGCAATTGTAATCATAAATATACCGAATATGAAATTATTTTCTATATCCTAACGAATTACATACTAAATAATTATTAAAATTCGTTTCATTATTGTATTTTTGCAGAGATTTGTGTTCGTATATACTTTTAAATAATCCTTCAAGAAAAAATTTATATACACAACAAAATAGAGATTAAAAACAATTATTTAGAAATACCTTTTGTATGAGAGGAAATTTACGCAAACTAAGACGCTACGGCATTGCAGCCTTAATCTGTATGTTGGGGCAACCCGTTTTAGCGCAACGTGTTTCAGTAAAAACCAATGCTTTGTATTGGGCTGGAGCAACACCTAATATTGGTGCAGAATTTAGACTTAACAGGCACTTTACCTTAAACGTAGAGGGATTAGCCAATCGTGTAAAACTTGGTTCTAAAATCAACACACGTGTATTGAGCGTAACTCCCGAGGCACGCTATTGGTTCAGCATACGTCCACAAGCAGGCCATTTTGTAGGTCTTATGGCTATGGCTACCGACTACGACCTTACGCTGAAAAACAAAATTCGTAAGGGTACTGCCGTTGGCGCTGGCATTACTTATGGCTATTCATTTGTGCTTGGCAAACATTGGAGCTTAGAGACTACTGCTGGTTTAGGCTTGCTCAATGTGCGCAGCAAAAACCACGACAAGGGCACTGCCGAGCCCAAAGATGTTAAGTCGAGTGTAAAGTTTGCCCCGATGAAATTAGGCGTTTCTTTTGTATACATAATCAAGTAGATAATAGATATGAAAAAACACATAGCTACTCAATACTCGGGCGTACATCGCCTTGGCAGCAAATTAGTTGGCACGCTATTGTTGCTGTTCGTTATGGCAATGAGTGCCGCAGCACAAGACATTATTCGTGTTACAGGTAAGGTGGTAGACGCCTCAAAGGGCGAACCTTTGGCTTTTGTCAACATCATGGATATGGAAATGAAGAAGATTGTGGCACAAAGCGATGGTGATGGCCGTTTTTCGCTCAATGCCCACTCAAACACTTCTCTGCGCTTTTCTATGACGGGTGCTGAAAGTCAAACTGTCAAACTAAGAGGTCGCGACAGTTTGGTAGTACGCCTCACTATGATTGATACTAATCTTGGCGAAGCTGCGGTTGTTGTCAAGAGAAAGGTAAAGGAACTTACCATTACTCCTACCCCTATCGAAATAAAGGGTAACATGGCATACTTCAAGAATGTTATTGGCGTTCCTTCTAAATTATTTGGTCACGATTGCCGTTTGGTTGCGCAACGTATATTCGACAACCAAACACGCAAAAAGCATGCACTCATGCGCCCTATGGTGTACGATGCTGTTGAGTATAACCAAACACAAGACCGTATGTATGCCTTTGATATGAACGGCAAAGATGGCGACCCTTTAGCTAAATACATATTGGTTAAAAACGATACGCTTCGCGACAAGCACACCGACACAAGAGATGCCTTTATGTATATGGATTCTATCTTCGTAAAGAACCCTAACGATATTTTTAGAGGTGTAATCTATGCAGCTATTGAGGACTATAACAAAATTATCTATCGCGACACCATCATAGCTACAAAGGGCGTTATCCGTCCTATGCGTTGGCTTGATTTCTCTTTTGGCTCTTCTGAAATTGCAGACGACAACTTTATTCCTAAAGCCAAACCGCAATTGCGCGATAGCAAGGGCAACATTGACCTTCGTTTCCCCATAGGTAAGGCTGAGTTCAACCCTAACGACGAACACAATGCTATAGAAATCAAAAAGTTGCAACAACAAGTGCAAGACATTGCTGCTACCAAAGATGCCACAGTACAAGCGCTCAGCATCAGCGGTACTTCATCACCTGATGGTAAATACACAAGCAACCTCTCTTTGGCTAAACGACGCATGGACTACGCTATCAACTACTTCCGTATGCAAATGCCCGAGAACCTCCGACGCAACATGAAGTTTAGCTCTAATGCCTCGGTTGCACCTTGGAGCGACGTGGTGAAACTCATGCGTAAAGATACTCTTAACAACGAAGCAGACCAGGTTGAAAGCGTTGCACGCCGTTTTAAAGGCGATGCAGTGAGCCAAGGCATGAAGCGTCTGCCGTTCTACAATTCTTTGCTACAAGGCAAATACTTGCCTATGCTCCGTTCGGTAGGTTACACCATGAACTACTCTATCTTCCGTAATCTCACACTCGACGAGATTAAGGAACTCTACAATCAAGATTATAAAAAACTATCAAGATACGAGTTCTTCCGCATGTATCGTAGCGAGGACGACGAGGCTAAACGCGAAAAGATATTGCGCCAAGCACTTGAAGTTTATCCTTCATTCACTGCTGCCGCCAACGACTTGTCGGCTCTTCTCATTAAGCGTGGTACACCAGACCCAGAGATTTTGCGCAACTTTGCTGGTAAGAAACTCTACGACGAAAACGGAAATAAGCAAAAGGTTATGGCGCCTGCCGTTGTCAATCAAAACCAAATGGTGGCACTACTTGTTAATAGCGAATACCAAGCTGCCGACTCGCTTGTTGAGTTTATACCTAAAACCGAAGAGAACCGCTTACTCTTGGCAGTAAACGATGCCTTTATGGGACGTTACGACAAGAACTATGACATCATTGCTCAAACTGGCTTACGCAACGAAGTTGTGCTTCTTTTGGCTATGAAGAAAGACGAAGAAGCGTTGGAAAAATCAAAGGGACTTACCGATGACGATGCAGTAACTCACTACATCAAAGCCATTTGTATGCACCGCTCTAAAGACTCTAACACTTCGCTTAAGGGTAACATCGAACTTAGAAAGGCACTAACACTCGACCCTTCACTCATCGAAATAGCTGAGAACGATGCCGATGTCAATGACCTTGAATGCATTAAGGAAATTAAGGATAAGAAGAACAAAAAAGAGGTAGAGAAAAAATGAAAAAAACAGAATTTTCCAACAACAAAAGCCGCAATCTGAAAAACTCAAAGGTTATGAAAGCTGCAAGTATCTGCTGCCTCTTAGCACTCTCGGTGCCAACTGCACTCCATGCTCAAAACGATAGTTTGCCCAAACTGCAAAAGAGTGCATTGGACTATATGTTGCAACGTCCACACGTTACAAAGCACTACGAGAACAAAAAGTTTGGCGATCATCTCTTCACCGACCTTGGTGCAGGATTTAACTTTGTTGGTGCACACAACATTAAGTATGGTGCACAAGGTGGCTGGACAATAGGCGACTTTATCACACCCGAACATGGTGTACGCCTTGGCGTTAATGCAGGCCTTTATCGCACAAATGGCGAGAAAATTAAGTTTGGCGATGTCACACTTGATTACCTTATGAACATCACCGCCATTGCTAATCGCCACTACACCACCCCACGGTCGTTCGAGGTGTTTGGTGTGGCTGGTATCGACGTTGTTTATGCTCGCAACCATGGCGAAAGCAAAAAGGGATTGGGTGCCCACCTCGGTTTGCGTGGTCAATATGCATTTTCACCCTATACTTACATCTATGCTGAGCCTCATTTGGGCGTTTTGCACCAAAATGCCACACTCAGCAACACTTGGCGCAAATATCGTCCAACGGCAAGCATTATGGCTGGTTTAGGCTATCGCATGCTTACCCCCGAGGAGCGTGCACACAAGTATGGCGACAGCACTTCACCTAAGAACAATGGCTTTACCGATGGCTTATTTATTGGTGTAATGGGCGGTATGTCATTCTTGAGCAATGCACACCCTAGCACATGGAAGGATAATGCTGGCGGACGCGCAGCCATAAGCGTTGGTAAATGGTTTAATGCCTACAATGCTCTGCGCCTTACAGGTTCCGCCACTGTTATCAAACAAAAGGATAGTAACAAAGCCAATGCTATTGGCGGACAAATTGACTATATGGCCAATCTGCACAACCTATTTGGCGGTGTAGACACAAGCCGCCGTTGGTGGGTAAATGGTGTAGCTGGTGCAAGTCTTAACTACGCTTCGTCTAACGGCAAACACAACACCACCCTTGGTCTTGGCGCAGGTTTGCAGGGCAATGCCCGTATAGGTCGTGGCTTTACTTTTGTAGTTGAACCACGTGTAGACATCTACAACAAAGATTACATCACAACTAGTAGCACCGTAGGTAGCTATGATTGCGTACCTTCTTTGCTTCTTGGCTTTGTTTATACCAACAATACTAGCGAGGCTGCAGCAGAGCGCGCCAACGACGATTTCATAGCAGGCCAATGGCACGACCACACCTTTATTGAAATGGGTGGTGGACTTAACATTGATGTTACTCGCACTGCCGTTCGTCATGCATTTAAATATGCTCGTCCCACAGGCTATGCTGCTGTTGGCAAATGGTTTGCTCCGCTACATGGTGCCCGCGTATGGGGCCAGCTGAGCAAGACGCGCTTTAGCGAAAACAGCAGTTGGAGTCGCATGGACTTTGGTGCCGACTACTTGTTCAACTTTACTAACGCCATGATGGGTTATCGCGCCGATCGCTTGTTTGAGTTTACTGGTGGTTTAGGTATGAACATTTCGCAATGCCAACGAAAGAGCAAAACCTTCTTTGGTCTTGACGCATCAGTGCGTGGCACATGGCACGTAAGTCCGTTCTGCGCCATCTTTGTTGAGCCTAAACTTCAGGGATATGGCAAGAATTATCTGCCATCGAACATGGGCAATTCAAAAATCGACCTCGTGGCTTCAGGCTTAGCTGGTATGCAGTTTAACTTGCGCAACTACAATGCTAAACTGAGCAATGAAACCCTTGAGGACGAAGGTGGTTTGCGTAGCAGCTTCTCATTGGCAGGTGGTGCTGCTGTGCCCGCCAACAACGCACGCACCAAGGGAGCTTATAATGGCGTAGGCCGTTTGAGCTATACCAATTGGTACACTCCACTCTCGGCATGGCGCGCCAACGTGCAAGGCACATTGGGCAAGTTTAAGGGCAACAAGTATGCAACAGCCGTTGTTGGTGCCGACTACCTTACCGACCTCACTGCCCACGCTTATGGCTACGATCCCGACCGTGTAGTTAGCGTTTCAGCTCTTGCAGGTCTTAATCTTGGTCTTGACTACGCTGGAGGCAAAGACTATTTCACGTCAGATATTCACGTAGGCGGCCAACTTGCTGTGAGAGTGGCAAACAATGCACACATCTTTGCCGAACCTCAAGTAGGTTATCACATGTCTAAGCGCTTTAAAGGTGGTTCACGCCTTGCACATTGGAAACCGCTCATGCTTCTTGGTGTAGACTACAGCTTTAAACGCAGTGCCGACCTCAAGGATATTGCAGCGCCTGCAAAGAATCATTACATTACTATCAACATGGGTACAGGCGTTAATAGCATGAACCTTGCTCCTGAAAAGAAAGGCTATCGTTGGACCTACAACGCAGCCATCGGCTACGGACAATGGCTCACAGGCTTGCATGGTTACGAAATCGACCTTACCAACATGATGGTTAATCGCACTAAGCACACACGCTACAACGTTACTGCCATCCGTGCCAACTACATGATGAACCTCCGCACAGCTGTTACAGGCGAGAGCACTGCCAACAAGGTGTTCCAACTCTCGGGCTTGGCTGGTGCATCGCTCAATTTCTGCTCAAGCAAGGGGCGCAGCGCACAGATTGTTCCTGGCTTCCAAGCTGCATTGCAAGCAGGTTTCAAGGTAGCTCCAGCAGTAGAAGTTTATATGCAACCTGAAGCATCGTTCTACTCATCAAAGGTAATCCCTGGCGGAACGGGCCACCCTGTTGACGGACAGCTCACCCTCTCTATTGGTAGCAAGTTCCACTTCTAATACCCTCTTGATGTAATATTCGTATTTCTTATTAATCATACAAAACGTGCAAATCCCTTGCTGAGTTTCTATTACTCATGCAAGGGATTTTTATTATGGGTAGTTAGCTCTATTGCAACAATCAGAGAAACTTGAGTTTTTTATCACCTTAATAATAAGCTATGTTGCAAGTCCCACATGGACTTATGTATACACAAAAAATCCTAACATAAATTTCAAATCTTACCTTCCTATCAATTCTATTTATTAACTACCTTTTTACCTCCTAACTCGCACATCTTAAGCGCCATAAATCCATTCTTTTAAAAAATAAAATGCAATGAGCATTTTATTTAAAAAATGAGCCAAAATCGTTATTCATTGATAATCAACAACTTTTAATTCATCACATCATACTTTCACTTGTAAGGATACGTATCCTTAAGGTCTTATAAAGCCTTTATAAGCACCTAAGGATACGTATTCTTAGCCTCTTAGGATACGTATCCTTAGCACTTAAGGATACGTATCCTTGTAACGGGCAAAGCCTTTTTAAACAATATTTTAATTCACTGTATACAATACTATTACAGATTTTCGTCTATTTTGAAAGTTCAAAATGTCAAAAATAGTTCACAAAAATGCTTATTTAAAGTAGGTGTACAATCTTGTATTTAAGCACATATTTATCAAAATAAAATGCATTGTGCAACATTCAACAGAATAAAAAAAAACAAACAATAAAACACGGATGAACACCTCATCGTGTCATCTTTTGCTAAATACATTTTGCACTTTTCGCAAGTAGACAATATTTTAACATACTTTCACCCACCCGTTTGATATATTAAACATTTGTATGTACTTTTGCACAGAAATAATATAGCAATTTATTAAAATAACATAATCTACACACTGCCTTGATTATGAAACACATTGGTGCACTAAATGAACCGATTCTACTATTGAGTTCATTGCATCAACACTCCTCAAACAGAACATAAAAAACTCTAAATCATTTAATAACAAAATCTATCAACTCAATGAGAAAAATTACAAACTTATTCTTGTTGTGTGCACTCATGCTTGTTAGCATTGTTTCGGCAAAAGCCCAAACAGCTGTAAGCTACCAAGTATCTGATGCTCCAGCAAATGGCAGTTTTGCCGAAAACACGCATTGGTACACCATGAAATTGCGTGGGGCATACGTTTCGACCGAAAATGTTGATGCCAACGCTTACCTCAAGAGCACCAACGATTTTAACACCATCAACAACACCATCGACAAAGGCCTATGGTGCATCGTGGGCAACGAAACCGAGGGCTACAAACTCTACAACAAGAGCGAGGGGGCAACCAAGGTGTTAGCACTCAACTACCAAAGCGGAAACACTGGTGGCGATGCGAGAGCCAAAATGGTGGATGCAACGCTCAGCAATGCTACTGCGCAAGGTGCCAACAATTGGCTCACCACCTTCAACATTCACGCAAACACAAGCAAGAATGAAGGTGGCTTCACACTTTCTGTAAAAGGATTGACAAACTACTATATCAATCAACGTGACAACTACGTATCATTCTGGATAAATAATAGTGGTAACGAAGATACGGGCTCAACATTCTACTTTTACAATATTGCGAGCTATGCAACAGATGCCGTAAACGAAGCACAATCATTGATTACTACGTTCACGGGTCATGTAGGAGGAGTTTTCCAACCTACGCAAGCCGAGTTCGAAGCTTACAAAACAAGCATACAAGGCCTTACTACAGACAACATTACTTGGGACAATCTGCAAACAAGTTTATCCACCATCAACACTAAGGTTGCTGCGTTCAAGAGCCAAATTGATAGCCACAAGCCTACTGTAGGACAAAAATATGCTATCAAAAATAATTACACAAGCAAGTATATCACTCCTAACGTAATTCCTGGTAACAACCTCTACGTAAACAAAGGCGACAAGGTAAAGGCCTCTGTATGGATTGTTGAAAACGGCGATAGCGAAGGTACTTTTAAACTAAAAAATGCATACTCAGGACTTTATGCAAGCAACGCTACAGTAAACACTGATGCAAGCAGCCTATATATCGTCAGCTATGGTTACAATAGTGATGGACTCGCTGCCATCGGTACAACCTCAAACCTTAATAGCAGCACATGGTACCACGCTAATAATGACGACCATGTAATACTTTATGGACGTAACGCAGGCGCAAGCAAATGGATATTTGAACCTGTAAGCGATGAAGACTACAACACTTTGGCCAACAACATTGACACGCATATCAATACACTTGTGAATAGCCCCGCCGACATTCTTACTGTTGCAGCCAACGAAAAAGCTACGCTAAAAGCTAATCCAACCTACGAAAACTACCTTGCTTATAAGCAAAAAGTGAAAGCAGGTACTGACAATCAATACATACGTCTTCAATGTGCTAAGAGCGGAAACAATCGTTTCTTAGGCTTGAATGATAGCTACACCGTTGGCCGCTCGTTAGAGGCTTCTACACAAAAAACAAACCTTAGTAACATTTGGAAACTTGTGCCCATTGAAGGCTCTACTCAATATAAGTTGATGAATGCCAACACAGGTACATACCTAACAGGGCTAACCAATGCCACTGATGGTAGCAACAACAATGCTCCAAACTTAACAAACTTTGAGCATGGCTATGCCTTTACCTTTAGCATCAAAAATGAAAGCAATGGCAACTACAATGTGATTGATGGCAACAACAACAAACTCAATGCCGAAACCAACGGATGCATTAATTATTGGACTGCTGACGCAAACGCAGGTTGGTACATTCTTAAAGCTACCGACATACAAGTGGCTCTACACGAATTGGGCGATGCTTCTTATGCAAGTTTATTTCTCCCCTATAGCATTTCGGCTGTAGATGGTGCTACTGCTTATGTAGCTGAAACCGAAGCTACAGGCAACACTCTCGTTGTGAAATCTACCGAGGATGGTGGCTTTGCTGCCAACGCAGGCGTAGTACTTGTGAGCGACACAAAGGCTACAACCGCAACCCTTACGCTTGGCGAAAATAGCAACACAAGTGTGCTGAGCGGAACCAATGCCCCAGTGAGCGTTACCGACGATAACCGCGCGAACTACCTTGTATTTGGTCCCAAAGATGGCGCAACAAGCACTGTTGGCTTCTGGACGCCAGCCTCTACACTCACAACCATCCCTGCCAATCGTGCATACTATCAAGCACCAAACGGACAAGCCGTAGCACTTGTTTTTGGCGGCAACACAACAGACATCAACAATGCGCTTGCTAATGGCATTAACGCAGCAAACACCAATGCACCCGTGTTCGACCTCAGTGGCCGCCGTGTGGCTAAAGCTTTAAATGGCGGTGTTTACATTCAAAATGGCAAGAAATACATTGTGAAATAAACTATTCTGTTAAACACAAAAAACAATATTTTCAGCATTATGAAAAAACAATATATTGCTCCATCGCTCGCTGTATTTAACTACGTAACTCCTCTCACCCCACTATGTGCAAGCCAAGTTTTTGGTATTGGCTCAAGCGATGAGGAAAAGGGTGGTACAACCTCAAGCGTATGGTCTAACAAGCAGCAAACGCCTAATCAAGGTGGCATGTGGAGCCACATGGACGACTAACAGATTGTCTGTGCACAACCAAATCTTTTCGCTTATCAGAAAAGATCATTAAGTTTTATTAAAAAGAGGGCATACGAACTTCGGTACGTATGCCCTTGTTCATTACAAGCAAAATATTATAAGTGGATATTCAAAAATTATATAGAAGAATACTAAGCTTGCTATATCGTCCCTTCGGTACTTGCTTAATAGCTCTTACATAACAATAAAAAGAACAAAAATACATACACAAAAAAAGAGTTATTCCGAAGAACAACTCTCTTTACGTGGTGCCACCAGGAATCGAACCGGGGACACAAGGATTTTCAGTCCTTTGCTCTACCAACTGAGCTATGGCACCAAAACTATATGATTAATGAAGTACTTTAAATAAGTGGTGCCACCAGGAATCGAACCGGGGACACAAGGATTTTCAGTCCTTTGCTCTACCAACTGAGCTATGGCACCTTGCTTATTTGCGAGTGCAAAGGTACGAGAAAGTTTTAAATAACCAAAGCATTTCTGCATTTTTTTTAAACAAAATATTTTTTTCTTACTTATTTAAGCAAGTTTTGCGAAAAATCATCACCTTTGCATATACAACCACCAAATTCATATATCCACACACTATCTCTAATATGAAAGCCTCTTACACTCCAGAAACGCATACATTCCACATAAAAGAAAAGAAGTCGAGACACGAAATCGGCAAAGAGTTGATAGTTCTTGACAACATTGCATGGGAAGACCTAAAAGAAACGCCTATGCAAATAGGTTTGTTGCTTTTTGTGCTTTGCACCGAAGGAGAAGTGGCATTCACACTAAACAACTGCAAGAGAGAGATGAAGCGTGGCGACCTGCTCATCCTCTTTGGCGACCAAGTAGTTGAAGAGCAGAGTGTGGCCAAAGACTTCCATGCCAAGGTGGTGCTGATGTCGCGTACATTTGCCCAAAACTGCATGGCGGGCCTTAGCAAGATGTGGCCTTACTTGCTCTATCTTACCGAACATCCCATCGTGACAACCACCAAAGAGGAGCAAGATTGGCTGATAGACTGCTACAACTTGGTGTGCCGTCGGCTAAAGCGACAAACAGGCAAGTACACACAAGAGGCTACAATATCGCTTGTCAGAGCATTCTATTTTGAAATGTGCAATCTACTCGACTCGCGCGTAAAGATTGAGCCTTCTGAGGCGCAAACACGTGCATACGCCATCTTTGATGAGTTTGTCCGACTTGCATCAGACAACTTTAAGCAAGAGCGTAGTGTTGAGTGGTACAGCAACAAAATGTGTCTTACGCCCAAGCATCTATCTGAAGTGGTAAAGCAAGTCAGTGGTCGGACAGCTGGACAATGGATAACCTCTTTGGTAATTATCGAAATCAAGTCTATGCTCAAACTAAGCACGTTGTCTATCAAAGAGATAGCACAAGAGATGAACTTTCCGAACCAAAGTTTTATGGGCAAATATTTCAAGAACATTGAGGGAGTTTCGCCCTCTGATTATAGAAAAACGTTTTAAAAACAGAGAAAAAGCATAAACGCACACATTGAGTGTCATGCTACAAGGCATGTTGCTCTATGTGTGCGCTTGTTATTTTAAAAATTACTTATCTTTTCAGCACAACGCTCCATAAGCCATTTGGGGGTGGACGTAGCTCCACAAATGCCCACACTGCTGGCTTCTTTAAACCACTCTGGACGTATAGCATCGGGCGTATCAACAAGGTAGGCATGCGGATTTACCTGTCGGCAAGCCTCGTGCAAAACTCTGCCGTTAGAACTTTTTAGGCCACATACAAACACCACCACATCGTGTCGTGCAGCAAATGCTTTTATATTAGGCAAGCGGTTGGCTACCTGCCGACAGATGGTATCGAAATAACGAAAAGTGGCAGGCTCTTGCATGTGTTGCGTGATGTAGTCTACTATCTTTCGAAAGCCTTCAAGCGGTTTGGTTGTTTGCGAGAAGAGAGCTATCGGGCGAGAAAAATCAAGTTTAGCAGCCTCTTCTACTCCCTCTATCACGATAGCCTCGCCATTAGTTTGTCCCACAAGTCCCAACACCTCAGCATGTCCACGCTTGCCGTATATCACTATTTGCGGATGCTGAGTTTCAGAATAAACCTTTTTAATGCGACGCTGCAATTGTAGCACTACAGGGCAAGTTGCATCAATTATACAAATGCCGCGTTCACGGGCTAAAGCGTATGTAGCAGGAGGCTCACCATGTGCCCGCAGCAGCACTTTGGTACCTTTAGGCAAGTTGGCTAATGCAGAGTGATCAATGGTTTGCAGCCCCAATGTGTGCAGACGTTCGCATTCACTGCCGTTGTGCACAATATCGCCCAAGCAGCAAAGCGAAGCAGAGTTTTGCAGCTCTTCTTCGGCCTTGCGTATAGCAGTAGTTACGCCAAAACAAAAGCCCGAAGATTCATCTATTTCGATATGTAGTTTCATAAAAGGAGTGGAGAAAAGTCAGTTCAATTTAAAATCAATAGGCATGGTTATCTTCACCTGTGTGGGATAGCCATGTTCGTCAGTTCCGGGTTTCCACTTAGGCATGCTTTTGAGCGCATTCATTGCCGAGCGAAATATTTGTGTATCAAAAGCATTTTTTACGTCATAGTCTGTAGTGTTTCCATCAGCATCTACAATAAAGCTAATAGTGATAGACCCTTGTAACTGCCTATTGATACACGAAGTAGGATAAACTATATGCTCGTCCATCCAGCGCATAAAAGCACGTAAGCCGCCAGGAAACTCTGGCATAAGCGACACTTGCTCCGTAGGCACAATCTTTTGTTTGGCCAAGGGAAGGGTTTCATCGTGAATGCCCGTGGTGTCTACAAGAGGAGTAGTTATTACCTTATCGCCCGGATCGTAAGTGATAGGGCCTTCAATGCCTATTGACTCAAGTGGCGGCAAACCATCTACTATTTTAGGATGAGCCGCCGATTTAGCATTAGGACTCATACGTTGCGAAGGCACTTGGCGTGCTGTAGCCAAGAATTTCACCTTATAGCCTTCTTTTAAGTCGGCAGGCTTTTGGGCAAATGCATCTTCGGCAGCCTTCATGTTGCGTGCTGCCATAATGTGAAGATAAAGAGCTGTGCCACCATGAATAAGGCCAACACAAGCCAACGTGCCTAATATAATCGTCAGAACACGGCGATAGCGAGTGCCTGTTTGCTCGCGCAGTTTATAGGCACCATATTCCTTGTTGCGACCATCAAATACCATGTCGCACCATTCTTTGGATAATAAATCAGACGAATGCACGTTATATTATAAATAATTCTCTTTAAATAGTAGTTTTAAAATCTATGCAAAGGTAGTGCAAGGCGAGAGATGTACAAAAAAGAAAGC
>DJEH01000127.1:43468-46341 GCA_002431845.1 Prevotellaceae bacterium UBA5903
TAGTACATCCGAGCCGCAGCCTAGCTTATATAAAGGTAGTGCAAGGTGAGAGATGTACAAAACTCAAAGCTAAAAAAAACAATTGTAATAAGGCTACCTTTTGAAAAGTTAGTAACTTTGAACGCAAAATTAACATTCGCCCACATGAACATCAAATTATGCTGCACATTGTTGGCATGCTTGCCACTTGCGGTTGCAGCACAAGAATATTCGTCTTCGTACAACACGCTGAAACTACCTACCTCAACGCACACCGCTGCCTTGGGTGGAGTAAACGTGAGCGCCATCGAAGATTCACCCGAAGTTGGATGGCAAAATCCTGCGCTTTATGCCAACGTTAGCGACAACTCGTTATCGCTCAACTTTATGACCTATTTTGCCAACACCTCATGGATGGGAGCCCACTTTGTAAAGGCACTTGGCGAACGCCACACACTTGCAGTAGGTGCGCAATATATGAACTTTGGCAAGATGGACGAAACGGACGAAGACGGCAACACCTTAGGGCAGTTCTCTGCCAAAGATATTGTAGTAGGGGCTGGCTATAGTTACCTCTTGTCCGACAGATGGTCGGGTGGTGCAAATGCTAAGTTTTTATTTTCTAACATTGCCAGCAGTTCTGCCATCTCAATGTCGGTTGATGTAGGCATCAACTACTACAACGAGGAGACAGACCTCTCTGTATCTGCTTCGTTGCAAAACCTGGGTGTGCAACTCAAAACCTACGAGAGCGCTTCGCGCACCCACTTACCCTTTACATTGTCTGCCGGACTAAGCAAGGGCATGGACCATTTGCCCGTAAGATTTCACCTAACGCTTACCGACCTCACCCATTGGAAGTCGAGCTATTATGTGTTGCCCGAGAACAAAGATAAGGACAAAAGCGACAAGGTTAGTTTTAGTAAAATAGCCCTTAATCATGTGGTTGTAGGCCTCGACATCTTGCCCACAGACAATATATACTTGTCGCTTGGCTACAACTTTAGGCGTGCCTACGAACTAAAAGCATCTGGCAGTTCACATTTAGCTGGACTTTCGGCAGGTGGCGGCATACACATCAAACGTTTCCAACTAGGACTTTCGTACGCTCGCTACCATCAAGCAGGCAACTCTATTATGGCTAATGTAGGCTATAGTTTGTAAGCTATAGCATTTTTTAAAGTATATCAAACTATTATCATATAAGCATTTTCTATCATGAAAAAAATAATCGTGGCCATCGATGGTCACTCTTCATGCGGCAAAAGCACCATGGCTAAGGCTTTGGCTCGCACCGTTGGATACATTTATGTAGATACTGGTGCCATGTACAGAGCGGTCACGCTCTATGCTCTTCAGCAAGGGCTTTTCAATGCCGATGGTAGCGTTAAGGCCAACGAATTGCAAGCACTTATGCCAAACATCGAAGTGGGATTTAAGCTCGATGAAGCCACTCGTCTGCCACTCACTATGCTCAATGGTGTGTGTGTTGAAAACGAAATCAGAGGACTTGAGGTTAGTTCGCACGTAAGTGTAATTGCAGCTCTGCCCTTTGTGCGTCAAGCCATGACTGCACAGCAACAGCGCATGGGCAAAGAGAGAGGCATCGTTATGGATGGTCGCGACATTGGCACCGTGGTATTCCCCGATGCCGAACTCAAAATATTTGTTACAGCATCAGCCGAAGTACGTGCACAACGACGCTACGACGAACTAACCGCCAAAGGCCAACAAGTAAGCTACGATGAGATACTAAAAAACGTTCAAGAACGCGACTACATAGACTCTCACCGCGAAGTAGCTCCACTGCGCCAAGCTGATGATGCTCTGCTCTTAGACAATTCTCACCTCACCATTGCCGAACAAACCAACTGGCTGTTGCTGCAGTTTGCCCAACATACCGCATCATGGGCAGGCTACATCAACCATGCATTGGAGCAAGTAGGCTACCCTACTCGTCCCGAAGGCCTATACGAGCCTATCGAATACGTGCTTTCAATGGGTGGAAAAAGGCTACGCCCCACCTTGCTGCTCATGGCTTACGGATTGTATAAAGACAATGTAGAACAGGCCTTGCCCGCAGCCATCGGACTTGAAACTTACCACAATCACACATTGCTCCACGACGACCTTATGGACCATGCCGATATGCGTCGTGGCAAACTCACCGTGCATAAAAAATGGAACGAGAATACGGCTGTTCTCTCGGGCGACACCATGCTTATCATGGCTTTTCAGCACATTATGCAATGCACTTGTAACCACCAAGACGATGTATTAAAACTCTTTGCGCAAACCGCACGCGAAATATGCGAGGGGCAACAATACGATGTTAATTTTGAAAATCGCAACGATGTTTCTGAGGCCGAATACATTGAGATGATACGCCTAAAAACGTCGGTTCTCTTGGCTTGTGCCGCAAAAATGGGTGCTCTCATAGCTGATGCACCACAGGCTGATGCCGATGTCCTCTATCGTTTTGCCGAGAAGATAGGCCTTGCCTTCCAATTGCAAGACGACTACCTCGACGTTTATGGCGACCCTAAAGTGTTTGGTAAAAAAATTGGTGGCGACATTCTTTGCGGCAAAAAAACCTTTTTGCTCATCAATGCATATCAGCATGCCGATGCACCAACCCAACAAAAACTCTTGGCGCTAATCAACGACCACACCATGGCTGCCGATGACAAAATTGCACAAGTAACCCGCATTTACAACAGCCTCAACATTCCTAACATTACGCTTAAAGCTATTGACAACTTCTACAACGAAGCACATGCCGAAATAGAACAATTGTCGCTCAATCAAACACAATGGCTACCCCTGTGGGAGTATGCACAATCGTTGTTAGGACGCAACAAATAAGTTTTGTTAAGTAGGTGTTCATAATTATT
>DJEH01000064.1:0-1639 GCA_002431845.1 Prevotellaceae bacterium UBA5903
TGCTACTCCATTCATCTACAAGTACATCGCTACTTCACACAATGGTGACTCTGAAACTGGCGTAGGTATGGCTCAACTCGCTATCGCTACCGACGATATGGCTGACTTCTCTGACTACGTATTCACTCCTCAAGCTGCTAACGGCCTTGTAGGTACTATCACTGAGCGTGACACTATCTCTGGCGGTACTGCTTACTTCCTCAATGGCGAATTGAAGGACGTTAAGGGTGATGCAACTTACGTAATCGGTGCTAACAGCGGTCACCTCGTTGAATGCGCTGCTACTACTGAAGAAGGCGATGCTACTATCGACCTCGGTCAGTTCCTCACTGGCATCAACGACAGCAAGGTAGTTGTTCTTCCTTCTACAGTTGATGTTTACAGCATCAATGGTACTCTCGTTCGCAAGGGCGTTAAGAGCACTGATGCTACTAAGAACCTCCCTGCAGGTATCTACGTTGTAGGTGGTGTAAAGGTTCTTGTAAAGTAATTTAGACTTTAGCCTTCAGCTATTGAGCTGATAAGCTTACATAAATTACCCTAAGGGTGTGTCCCACATTGAGTGGGATGCACCCTTTTCTTTTTTAACTCTTTACCCCATTTCTTTTTCATAAAACAGAAGGCATTTTTAAGCCTCTATATGCCAAAAAATCACTATATTTGCATACATTTATTGAAGTAGCAAAAAACTACTAATCAGAAACAAGAATAACTACTAACATCTCAATATGGAAGAAACAGAAAACAAAGGTGCAGCTGCCTATAGCGCCAGTAACATACAGGTGCTCGAAGGACTTGAAGCTGTGCGCAAGCGCCCCGCCATGTACATTGGCGATATCAGCGAAAAGGGTCTGCACCATTTGGTTTACGAAACAGTAGACAACTCTATCGACGAAGCCTTGGCTGGCTATTGTACCCACATCGAAGTTACTATCTGCGAAGACAACTCTATCATCGTACAAGACAATGGTCGTGGTATCCCCGTGGATATGCACCCCAAAGAGCACCGCTCTGCACTCGAAGTGGTTATGACCGTATTGCATGCCGGCGGTAAATTCGATAAAGGCTCGTACAAAGTATCGGGTGGTTTGCATGGTGTAGGTGTTAGTTGTGTAAATGCACTCTCTACCAAAATGGTATCGGAGGTGTTCCGTGATGGAAAAATCTATCGTCAAGAATATGCTAAGGGACATCCACAATCGCCCGTTGCAGTAGTAGGCGAAACCGATATACGCGGTACACGCCAGCACTTTTGGCCCGACCCTACTATCTTCACCACAACCATTTACAAGTACGAAATCCTTGCAAATCGTATGCGCGAGCTTGCTTATCTTAACGCAGGCATCACCATCACGCTTACCGACCTACGCAAGGACGAAGAAGGCAACACACGTAAAGATGTGTTCCACTCTGACTTGGGTTTGCGCGAGTTTGTACGCTACATCGACTCTTCGCGTCAGCACCTCTTTAACGATGTTATCTATCTCAACACAGAAAAGAACAACATACCCATTGAAGTGGCTATCATGTATAACACTTCATACTCTGAAAACATACACTCTTACGTTAATAACATCAACACCATAGAGGGCGGTACACACCTTGTGGGCTTCCGCCAAGCGGTTACACGCGTACTGAA
>DJEH01000064.1:1776-14160 GCA_002431845.1 Prevotellaceae bacterium UBA5903
CCACAATTTGAAGGACAAACCAAAACGAAGCTTGGTAACAGCGAAGTGACTGGTGCCGTTAATCAAGCTGTAGGCGAGGCTTTAAGCAACTACCTTGAAGAGCACCCCAAGGAGGCTAAACTCATCGTAGACAAAGTGATATTAGCCGCTACAGCACGTATTGCAGCACGCAAGGCACGCGAGAGCGTGCAACGCAAGAGTCCGCTTTCGGGTGGTGGACTGCCAGGTAAATTGGCCGATTGCTCATCAAAAGACCCTGCTATCTGCGAACTATTCCTTGTCGAGGGTGACTCGGCAGGTGGCTCTGCTAAACAAGGTCGTAGCCGTGCCACACAAGCCATTTTGCCCTTGCGTGGTAAGATACTGAACGTTGAGAAGGCTATGTGGCACAAAGCATTCGAGAGCGACGAAGTAAATAACATTATCCAAGCTTTGGGCATCCGCTTTGGCCTTGGTGAGGACTCTAAGGAGGCTAACCTCGACAAGCTACGCTACCACAAAGTGATTATCATGGCCGATGCCGATGTAGATGGTCAGCACATTGCCACACTCATCATGACTTTGTTCTACCGCTACATGCCACAGATTATTCAAGATGGCTATCTATACATAGCCATGCCTCCACTCTATCGTTGCACCAAAGGCAAGGTGAGCGAATATTGCTACACTGACCGCGATCGTCAAATCTTTATGGATAAATATGGCGATGGTTCTGAGGGTAGCATCAAAACGCAACGATACAAAGGTCTTGGCGAGATGAACCCCGACCAATTGTGGGAAACCACCATGTGTCCCGACACCCGTTTGCTCAAGCAGGTATCACTCGAAAATGCTGCCGATGCCGACTATGTGTTCTCAATGCTTATGGGCGATGACGTGGGTCCACGCCGCGAATTTATTGAAAAGAATGCACTCAATGCCAACGTTGATGCTTAACGCATTACAGGCACCATCATTATCATACAAGAGAGGATTGCCAACTAACAACACCAAGTTGTTGGCAATCCTCTTTTCATATCATAGCCCCATCCTTTATTATGCTATAACACGGAAATGTTAGCTAAAAATACCATTTCCTTTATAAAAAGTTGCACTCAAACACTTTATCCCCTACCTTTGGAACATTCTAATATAATTTTTTAATAAAACCCTTAATTACTAACTTTATAAGATTTGATATTATGAAACTGAAAGCATTTGCATTAGGTGCCTTGCTCGCAATGGGCACACTTACAGCCTCAGCACAAAGCGCAGGCGAACTCCGTTTTGGTGTAACAGGAGGTATGAACGTTACCAACATCACAAACCTTGGCCTTGATAGCAAAATTGGCTTTAACGCTGGTTTCCGTGGTGAATACAACTTCTCAAAGAACTTCTATATGAACGCTGGATTGCTATGGAGCATGAAAGGCGCAAAGGGGGATGGAGAAATTGGAGGCGTTAAAATTACCTATACAGACAACCCATCGTACATTGAAATTCCTATTGCCTTTGGTGGTCGCTACTTTATAGACAATGGCTTAAGCATCTTTGCCGAAACAGGCCCTTACTTTGCTGTAGGTGTATGTGGCAAGGACAAGATTAAAGGAGAAGCATTAGGACATAGTAAGACTGAAAAAGTAGACTTCTTTGGCGACGATGGTGCAAAACGCTTTGATGCTGGATGGGGATTGCGTGCAGGTGTTGAAGTAAACAAGTTCCAAATTCACCTTGGCTACGAACATGGTTTTGTTAATATGTATGATGACGAATCTTGCAAAAACTGGAACTTTAATGTAGGCCTAACGTACATGTTCTAACCCCCAATACATTAACGCTTAAATACATTAACTCCCCAATAAAAAAGAGGTATGTTCGCTACTGAACACACCTCTTTTTTATTGCTGCACCTCTCTCATGTATATCACTATACCTCTCCCTTACATATTGCATCACCTCTCAAGTGCATCCTTTTCCACAAAAACAACAAAGTTTTATAACATTTTTCTTCAATCGCTTTGTCATTACAATTTTAATACCTATCTTTGCACCGCTTAAGTCCTAAAAGACTACAATAAGCAGCCCAGATGGCGGAATCGGTAGACGCGCTGGTCTCAAACACCAGTGGGGCAACCCGTGCCGGTTCGACCCCGGCTCTGGGTACCGCAAGCGGTTGATACAACTAATGTATCAACCGCTTTTTTGTTACTTTATTTCTTTATATTTCATCAAATTGTAACAATATTTCCAAAAAGAAATCGTTAATATAACAATAATGTTTACTTTTGTGCATTGTTAAACTATAAAAGAAATCAATTTGTGCATGGGGCTACATTTTATGCAAAATAAAAATGCATAAATCCACATCCAAACACTGCATGCTTGATAAAATAATGGAAAGCATCATTCAAAATTTTGAAAGCATCTCACTCGCAGAGATGAGTGCAATAAGGCTTATGAATAGGAGCGACAGCAAGTTTGTTACTACCAAAGATAAACTTGAATTGTTGCTTAAGATGGCATGCAACGAATATCGTATTCAAGAGATTGAAGGCAAACGGAATATGCGCTACTATACCGTTTACTTTGATACTGCAAATCATACTTTTTATAATTGGCATCACAATGGTCATGTGGGACGACAGAAGGTGAGACTGCGTAGTTATGTAGACACAGACAATAGTTTTCTGGAAGTGAAAACAAAAAACAATCATAACCGAACGAGCAAAAAACGAGTGGCTGTGGCAGCATCTACTGACGAACTGAAGATGATGAGCCTTGCAGGCAACGAGGATTTTCTGCACAACCAAGTTACCACTACTACTGCGCCATTAAGCCAAAAACTTGAAAACCGCTTTCACCGCATTACACTTGTTAATCGCATGAAAACAGAAAGGCTAACTATCGATATGGACTTGCAGTTTCACAACCTTGAAACAGACAAAAACTTTGCCTTTCACAACTTGGTTATTATTGAGTTAAAACGCGACGGAATGCAATACTCTCCTATCTTGTCTATGCTACGGCAACTGCATATCCACCCTTCTGGATTTAGCAAATATTGCATTGGTTCGGTTCTAACCAACTCTCATTTACGCAGTAATCGCCTAAAGAAACGTGTAAGGCGAGTACTCTATTTTGAAAAAAACTAAACACTTTTTGAGTAAAGATAATTTGAATATTAATTAGGAGTGAGACAAACTATCTTGCCATCACATGCCATATAACAACGTTATACTAACACCAACATCCTTTATGACAGACTTTTTGCTTTTTAGCGCACAAATTTTCAACTTTGAGGCAATTTTAGGTATCTTGTCTCATTTCCTTTTCAGTACTTTTGCTGTTTGGCTAATTGTACGTTTCCTTTATTATCCTAAAAGCCGCAATCGCGATTATTATTTTACATTTATGCTCATTGCTGTGAGCGTATTCTTCTTAATTTATCTTTTAGGAGGAGTTAGGATAAAGGTTGGCTTTGCATTAGGACTGTTTGCCATATTTGGCATTATACGCTACCGAACAGAGTCAATGCCCGTACGCGAAATGACTTACTTGTTTGTTATCATAGCCATACAAGTAGTCAATGCCTTATCCGACACGCTTACCATTTCTGAAATTGTATTGGTCAATGCTTTATTCGTGTTAGCCGTATGGGTTTTTGAACGTACCAAGATGAACGATGCTATGTGTGAAAAGCTTGTACAATACGACCGCATAGACTTGATAAAGCCCGACTGCCGCGAACAACTTATTGACGACTTAAAAGAGCGTACTGGTCTTGACATAAAGCGTGCTGAAGTGGGAGGTATAGACTTTTTGCGCGACATGGCTGTGATAAAGATATATTATCCTAAAAGTGGAAGCAACACCGTAAACGACAAACTAAAACTGAGAGACGAAGATATGAGCAAACTTTAATTGCGCTGTTTCATCAAACATAATTTTTCTATGAACATTAGGCATTTTATCACATGTTGCATACTCTTATTGCTTTCAGCAGAAGGCATGCAAGCTCAATCAGACTTTGGGGTGAATGTTTCGGTTGGTGCTGAAAAAAAATTGCCCAAGCGCTTTAGCTTGGGGCTTGATGCAGAACTCCGCACACGCGACAACTCCTCTACCATCGACCGTGTAGACATAGGTGCAGACCTTTCATGGAAGTTTCTGCCCTTTATGAAAGCAGCCATTGGATATGAATGGTTATACGACCAACGTCCCACCTCTCTCACCTACCACAACGATGGTTCGCCCAATAAAATCACACTTTCGTATTGGCAACCACGCCACCGATTGCATGCCGATTTACAAGGCAACTTGAAAGTAGGACGCTTTAGTTTGTCGCTACGCGAACGCTACCAATACACGCATCGTCCCGTTTCGAACAATCGCAAGTATGACACCGATACAGAAGTATGGAGCAATGTTAAGAGCAAAGACTACCATGTGTTTCGTACGCGTTTAAACATTAGCTATAACATCCGCCACTGCAAGTTCAGCCCATTTGCCAATGCAGAAATGTTTAATAGCAAACAAGGCATAGAAAAGGCTCGTTACACCATTGGCACAGCCTACAATCTAAATAAAAAAAGCGAATTTGAATTGTATTATCGCTTTCAAAAGGTGTATGGAGAGGACGATGAAAACGACGAAAACATGCACTTAATCGGTGTGAGCTATAACCTAAAGTTTTAATAGAGGCATTATATGAAACGATTATATATCACCTTGGCAATGGTGCTATGCGCACTTGCAAGTTGCGAGAACGATTATTTGGAGAATTATGTTGATACCTCCTCCCCCGAAAGCATTGCTGTACCTGATATAGGTGAGCTATCTACGTTTGATGTAGCCATAGACACTTCAAGCCTTGCAGAAACGGAGGTTATACCTTCTACCAACGAAGATTACATAGAGAACAACACATTTAGCCATACCATAAACATACATTTTGATGGTTCAAACGTAAGTACCTCTGGACAATATCCAGGCGTAACCATCAGTTCACAAGGAGCAAAAGTAGAAGTGCATTCAACCGCTAAAAAAGTGCATTTCTACCTATCGGGAAACACCGATAATGGCTCTTTTAAAATATATAGCGAGAAGAAGTTTGCATTATCATTCAACGGCATCAGCATAAACAATCCTACAGGAGCAGCCATCAACATACAAAGTAAGAAGAGAGCCTATATTGTGCTTGAAGATGGCACAACCAACACACTCTCTGACGGCACAACATATACCGACGAAATTGCAAACGAGGACATGAAGTCTACCCTCTTTAGCGAAGGTAAAATGCTATTTAGCGGCAAAGGAAAACTCCGCATTTATGGGCACGCAAAGGCTGGCATCTGTTCGGATGACTACATCATGTTCCGTCCGTTCAACAACATCTACGTAAAAGCCACTGCGAGCAATGCCATTCGTGGAAAAGAAGGCATCTATGTTTATGGAGGTGTTATCAATGCAGAAACCTCAGCTACGGCAGCAAAGGCTTTTACTACCCAAGGAGATATCACCATATCTGGAGGTCGCATTGTAGCTCTTACATCGGGCAATGGACAATACGATAGTGAAACGAATGACATAAGTGCAGCAGCTTGCATAAAGGCAGATGGTGCAATCAACATTGCAGGAGGCAACGTTATGTGTAAAAGCACGGGCAATGGCGGCAAAGGTATAACCACTAAAAAGCATTTGCATGTGTCGGCAGGGCAAGTAAAAGTGATTGTCGAAGGAACTAAGCACCTCTACAACCAACTCGCATCAACACCTAAAGGCATTCGTAGCGATAGCGCCACCATAGTTGATGGCGGCAATATCATGGTGCGTGCAGCTCGTGGCCAAGACGCAATAGGCATTGAAAGCCGAACCACCCTCACAGTGAATGCAGGCAAAGTGCAAAGCCTCAGCACCAACGAGGCTATTACAACAGATAGCACCCTTTGCATAACAAGCGGACAAGTCTTTGCTTATAGTCTCGACGGAAATGCAATAGAATCAAAAGGTGCTATCAATATAAACGGAGGCTGCGCCATAGGCATTGGCTCTACCCACAACTATGGGTTACGCTCATCAATTGACAGTCTAATCATCAAGGGTGGAAATGTATTTGGATTGGGCAGAAGGTCTACCCTACCCTCCTCTTCAAGCAACCTACAGCCGAGCATGCTCATAGCAGGACTAACGATAGCAAAAGGGCAAACCGCAGCCTTGTTATCACCTTCAGGACAATGTGTGTTTTCGTACCTCGCATCGCAAAATCACAACAACTGCGTGGCACTTATCTCCTCGCCTCAACTCTCGGCAAACGGCACTTATAGCTATGCAAACAATGCGCAGGTTCAAGGCGGAACAACCTTTAATGGTTTTTCTTTTGATGCACAAGCCAGTATCAACTCGCCTGCCCGTAGCATTTACAAAAATTCTGCACTTACAATAAGCAAATAAAGCTATCAGTATGAAGTAGGTACTCTGCATTTATTACACACCTACCCCTTAATCGGCAATGCATATTTTTCTTTATACAGAGAATATGCATTGCCGATTTTGCATAAGTAGATGTTCATAAGCCATTTTATCAATCATTGCATAGAATGGAGTTATAAAAATACTTATCTTTGCAAACCAAGTTGCATAGTTAGCTTATTGTGTAAGCAGGTATCTTGACTATGCATACACGTCTTTTTAATTAGCAAACAATAAAAGACTCAAGACAAAAACATCTAATAAAAGATAAAACCCTTTTACAATTATGCGCAAAACAACCATGACCCTATTAGCAGCAATGCTTGCTGCCCCTATGTGGGCACAAGTAACGCCGCTTGGTGGGTTCTACTATGGCCACATGCCCGCTCCTACAGGTTGGGAATGGCAGTGTCCCGACTCGTTGGGTTATAACAAGCAGCAGCCTCATGCTTGGTTCTTCTCGTTTCAGAATGTAGAGCAAGCACGCAAAGTATTGCCCGAGAATAGTTCGTTGTGGCAAAGCCTTAACGGACAATGGAGTTTTCATTGGGCAAAGAACCCCGACGAACGTCCTAAGAATTTCTACGAACCCTCGTTTGATGTAACCAGTTGGGACAAAATACCCGTTCCAATGAGTTGGAACCTTGCGGGAGCACAAGCTGATGGTACTTTTAAGTATGGCGAGCCACTTTATTCAAACCAACGTGTTATCTTCCAACACCAAGTTAAGGTAGACGATTGGAAAGGCGGTGTAATGCGCACCCCACAAAAGAATTGGATGACCTATAAGAACCGCAACGAAGTAGGTTCGTATCGTCGTACATTCACTATTCCAGCCGACTGGAAAGGCAAAGAAATATACATCAACTTTGATGGTGTAGACTCGTTCTTCTATCTCTACATCAATGGCAAGTATGTAGGCTTTTCAAAGAACTCGCGCAACCTTGCACAGTTCGACATCACCCCTTATCTTAACGAGAAAGGCGAGAACATCGTAGCAGTAGAGGTTTACCGCAATTCTGATGGTTCGTTCCTTGAGAGCCAAGATATGTTCCGTTTGCCAGGCATCTTCCGCAATGTTGCTCTTACGGCTAAGCCACAAGTACAAGTACGCGACATCAAAGCTATACCAAGCTATGCCGAAGGCGGAGCCAAGGCTTCATTGCAAATTAGCGCAGAGGTAAACAACCTCACCACAAAGGCAGCAAAGGGCTATAGCATTACTTATACCCTCTATGAAAATAAGCTCTACTCAGACGAGAACACACTCGTTAAGGGGGCTGAAGCCACCGTTAGTGTAGACCAAGTGGGCAAGAGTGCAGAACTCACAGTGCCCGCTACGCTCACTGCCGACAACAAGGTAAAACCATGGAGTGCCGAGGCACCACATTGTTACACCTTGGTGGGCGAACTCAAAAACAAAAAAGGCGAAGTTGTAGAAACCTTCTCAACTATTGTAGGCTTCAGATCTATCGAGATTAAAGACACTCCAGCCAACGAAGATGAGTTTGGATTGGCAGGTCGTTACTACTATCTCAACGGCAAACCTATCAAGTTTAAGGGTGTAAATCGCCATGAGAACAACCCCGCCACAGGCCACTACATCACTCACGAGCAGATGCAAAAAGAAGTGTTCCTGATGAAGCGTGCCAACATCAATCATGTGCGCAACTCTCACTATAGCGACGACCCCTATTGGTACTACCTTTGCGACCGCTACGGCATTTATCTTGAAGACGAATGCAACCTCGAGAGCCACGAATACTACTATGGCAAAGAGAGCCTTTCGCACGTTGCCAAGTTTAAGGATGCTCACGTGGCACGCAACATGGAGATGGTACACGCCACAGTCAATCACCCCTCTGTAGTAATATGGAGTTTGGGTAATGAGGCTGGCCCAGGCGATAACTTTAAGGCTGCATACGCTGCTATCAAGGCATACGACACAAGCCGTCCTGTACAATACGAGCGCAACAACGACATTGTAGACATGGGCTCTAACCAATATCCATCTATCGCTTGGGTGCAAGGAGCCGTTAAGGGTAACTACAACATGAAGTACCCTTACCACATCTCAGAATATGCCCATTCTATGGGTAACGCCGTGGGCAACCTCGTTGATTATTGGAACGCTATTGAGAGCACCAACTTCTTTATGGGTGGTGCCATTTGGGACTGGGTAGACCAAGCTATCTACGGCACAGACCCCAAAACAGGCAAAAAGTTCTGGGGCTATGGTGGCGACTTTGGCATGGACAACAAGCCCAACGATGGTATGTTCTGCATGAATGGTGTGATGCGTCCCGACCTCAGTCCTAAAGCACAATACTACGAGGTAAAGAAGGTCTACCAAAACGTAGGCGTAAAGGCTATAGACCTTACTCAAGGCCGCATCGAAATCTTTAACAAAAACTACTTTGAGCCACTCAAGGGCTACCAAATCGTATGGTCGCTCTACAAAGACGGACAGTGCGTTGAGGCAAACAAGCCACTTATGGGTGCAAAAAACATTCTCGGTCCGCGCGAACGCCAAGAGTATGTATTGCCCTATAACTATGCATCTCTCGACCCCAAGAGCGAGTACTTTGTAAAAGTGCAGTTCTTACAAGGCAAGGATATGCCGTGGGCTGAGAAGGGCTATGTACAAATGGAAGAGCAACTCCGTGTGAAGGGTGCTACCATTAAAGCACAAACCCTTAAGGCTCAAACGCAAAAGGCTGGCACCATTACAGCCAACACATCAAATGCTGCGCACTACACAGTAAGCGGCAAAAACTTCAGTGCCACATTCGACAATACTACGGGTGCTATCTACTCACTCTCATACAATGGACAAACCATTATTGAGGATGGCAATGGCCCTAAGCTCGATGCCTTCCGTGCACCAACCGACAACGATGCAGGTATTGGTTTCCACAATGCATGGTTTAAAGAAGGCCTTTACAACCTCAAGCACCACGTAGTAGGCAAGCCAAGCATTGCTAAAAAAGCCGATGGTTCATACCAAATAAGCTACCTTGTTGAAAGCCAAGGCGAATATGGTTGCCAACAAGTTTATTCAGACCGCGACCGCGACCCCGAAACAGTATACACCTTTGAAAAGGGCAAGCGCAAACTTGGTGCTGACGACTTTAAGTTCACCACCAACCAGGTATATACCATCTATCCCGATGGCTCTATCGAGTTGCAAAGTGCTATTTCGGCCAATCGCAGCAATGTGGTATTGCCACGTGTGGGCTATGTAATGAAGATGCCTAAGTCATTCAGCAACTTTGAGTATTATGGCCGTGGTCCAGTTAATAACTATGCCGACCGTAAGACAGGCCAGTTTATTGAACTCTACAAAGGCGAAGTGGGCAAGCAAGATATTATGTTGCCTAAACCCCAAAGCATGGGTAACCGCGAAGAGGTACGCTGGTGTGCACTTACTAATGCGCAAGGCATAGGTGCTGCATTTATTGCAGACAGTGTGATGTCGGCTTCAGCACTTCCTTGGAGTCAGCAACAACTCACCGTTGCAGCCCACCCTCATCAGTTGCCAGCATCTGATGGCACATACCTCCATCTCGATGCCAAAGTAACAGGTCTTGGCGGTGCCAGTTGCGGACAAGGTGGCCCATTTGTTGAAGATCAAGCCACAAGTGCAAACTACAACTTTGGCTTTGCTATTCGTCCCGTACAAGGCAACAATGCAACCACTCAAGCCCAAGCAACCCTCTCGGGCGAACAGCCTATTAGCATTGAGCATTCGCGTGTTGGCCGCGTAACCCTTTCATCTCCTGCAAAGGGACGCACCATTATGTATGCACTCAACGATGCAAAGAAAGGCAACGTCTACACCGAGCCTATCAACCTACGTGCAGGTGGCAAGATAACAACATGGTACAAAGACAATCCTTCTGTAAAAACCTCAATGAACTTTGCTAAGATTGAGAGTGTGCCCTTGCAAGTTGTGTTTGCCTCATCGCAAGAACCCGGTAGTGGCGATGCTAACAACCTTGTAGACGGCGACCCCGCTACTATTTGGCACACCATGTACTCTATCACATTGGCTAAATATCCACACTGGATTGACTTTGATGCAGGCGAACCTAAACTCATGAAGGGATTCACCCTACTGCCACGCCAAAGCGGAACCAATGGTTGGGTAAAGGACTACGAAATCTACGTAAGCCAAGATGGTAAACAATGGGGCGAACCCATCTGTAAGGGTAGTTTCGAGGCTAATGCATCGCTCAAGAAAGTGATGTTTAGCAAACCCATCAAGGCACGCTACATCCGCTTCCGCGCTCTTAACGAGCAAAACGGACAAGATTTTGCTTCGGGTGCAGAGTTCACGTTGATTGCCGAATAAATTGTAATTTAAAACTTAGAGAAACATCTCTCTATTGTGATACCTACAAGTGCTGTTTTAAAGTATGCAACCATGCTTTAAAGCAGCACTTTTTGCATTTATAACTACAACGCTACATTAAATTCGTAAGTTGGTAGTGTAGATTGGCACATTCGTCATAAGGCTAATGCGCTGTAACACAACAACAAAATACACCCTTTACCCCCCTATCTTTCAAAAAATCACTAACTTTGCGCACGCATTTATACGTTGATTACACATTTATTAAGCATATATTTTGAAGACATTTGAAGAGTTAGGCGTATGTGAGGCTATTCGCCGCGCCATAAGCGAGATGGGATACGAAAATCCCATGCCAGTGCAACAAGAAGTAATACCCTACCTACTTGGAGTAGGAAACGATGTGATAGCATTGGCACAAACTGGAACAGGAAAAACAGCTGCTTTTGGTTTGCCCGTACTACAAAAAGTAAACCCCAACGACAAGCGCACACAAGCCGTTATTCTGAGTCCTACTCGCGAACTCTGTTTGCAGATAGCAGGCGACCTTAAGGACTATTCACGCTACATTGACAATCTGCACGTATTGGCCGTATATGGCGGTTCGAGCATTGAAAGCCAAATACGCTCATTGCGCAAGGGCGCACAAGTTATTGTTGCCACTCCTGGTCGCCTCATCGACCTTATGCACCGCGGTGTGGCTAAGCTCGACGCAGTAGAAAACGTTGTGCTCGACGAGGCCGACGAAATGCTCAATATGGGCTTCACCGATAGCATCGACGAAATTCTTGCTGGCGTTCCCACCCAGCGCAACACGTTGCTCTTTTCTGCCACTATGGGCAAGGAGATTGAGCGCATAGCCAAGAGCTACCTACACGACTACAAAGAAATTGTGGTAGGTTCGCGCAACGAAGGTGCTGAGAACGTAAACCACATTTACTACCTGGTGCATGCCAAAGATAAATATGCTGCTCTAAAGCGCATTGTAGACTATTATCCACGCATTTACGGTATCATCTTCTGCCGCACCCGCATCGAAACTCAAGAAGTTGCCGACCTACTTATACGCGACGGCTACAATGCCGAGGCCCTTCATGGCGACCTTTCGCAGGCTCAACGCGACCTCACGATGCAAAAGTTTCGCCAACACCACACCCAATTGCTCGTTGCCACCGATGTGGCTGCACGCGGTTTGGATGTTGAGGACCTTACGCACGTTATTAACTATGGCTTGCCCGACGATGTAGAGAACTATACACACCGCTCAGGACGTACTGGGCGTGCAGGCAAGCGCGGCACAAGCATCTCTATCATCCACCTTCGCGAAAAGGGCAAGGTGCGCATCATTGAAAAGGTAATTGGCAAGAAGTTTGAAGCCGGCACACTGCCCGAGCCACAAGAAATATGCACCAAACAGCTCTACAAAGTGATGGACGAGATAGAGCGCATTGAGGTGAACGACACCGAGATAGCTCCTTTCTTGCCCGAGATATACCGCAAGCTTGATTGGCTCACCAAGGAGGACCTTATCAAGCGTATTGTTAGCCGCGAGTTTGGCCACTTCTTGCGCTATTATGCCGATG
>DJEH01000064.1:14208-15612 GCA_002431845.1 Prevotellaceae bacterium UBA5903
GCCGATGCCCCCGCCATAGAGCAACCCGCCGACAAAAAAATTGCCGATGCAAAAGACGGCAAATCACGTCGCGAACGTCGTAAGGGCGACAAGTCATCTCACGAGGCCGAAGAGGGCTACGTGCGCCTATTTATCAATTTGGGCAAGCGCGACAACTTTTACGCACGCGAAATTATCAACCTCGTTAATCGCCATGTGCGCAACACCAAAATTGAAATTGGACGCATCGACCTTACCAACAATTGCTCTTTCTTCGAGGTGCCCGAAGAGGATGCAGCCCTTGTGCTTTCAAAGATGAAACGCGTAAAGGTGGGCGACCGCAAAGTGGTGGTAGACAAGGCTGAAAAAGCCGATGACGATGCCACTACGAGTAAGCGTGCAGACCGCACCTCGCACCGTAGCAACCGCCGCACCTATGCCCAAGCAGCCGACCCACGCGAGATGAAAGCACAGTGGCGTGCCGAAAAGAAGGCTAAGCGCAACAGCAAAAAACAGCAAAAGAATGCCGAACCTGCCAAGCGCAAAGGCAAGAAGGACGATTGGCGACAATTCTTTGAATAAAACGCTGCATAAGTAGCTTTTAATATATCTACACAATGAAACATTTTGGCAAATGCATGCTCCTTGTGCTCTTGCTCATAGGTGCAACCAGTGGCTATGCACAAAACCTTCACTTTAAGGTGGGTGGCGGACTCTCTTCGCACTACGGCCCGTCGCAAATGGTGGGAGCATTCAAAATTGGCTTGGGCTATGAGCTTGAACTCTCGCAGCACTGGTCGTTCACACCCTCGGTCGAAGTATATGGCAAGGGATGGAAAGACCCCAACGAAACCGTATTTGTTTTTGACGATGATACCCACCAACAACTCTTCAATGAAGACGGCACACCCATGACGGGAATAATGAACCGCAGCGCCACTCAAAACTATCTTGAGGTGCCTCTGCTCTTCTCTTACTACCTACGCACGGGCGAGTCGCGCTATGTGGTTATAACCGCAGGGCCCTATGTGGCTTTTGGTGTAAACGGCAAGCAAAAAACCAAAGGCGACACCGACAAAAGCGGTGCAAGCCGCTACTATTATGAGCGCAAAACCTTTAGCGAACCCGGCACACACCGCTTTGACTATGGTGTGCAAACCTTTTTGGGCTACCAATTTCCTACAAGCTTCACCATTGGCATCGAAGCCGATTGGGGCATAGCCAAGTTTAATGCGGCAGGCAAACGCAATGTGTCTGCACTCATATCGTTGGGATATAAGCTTTAACAAAAACATATTTATAGCATAAGCCGACGGCTCTGTAACTCATGGTTCAGAGCCGTCGGCTTTGCTTTATACTACTAAAACAAACGAGGCTACGCAACTCCTTGCATAGCCTCATTTAGGACAAGAACATAACAATCTA
>DJEH01000135.1 GCA_002431845.1 Prevotellaceae bacterium UBA5903
GGAGTTTTTAAGGGACGACTATTTAATTACAAAAACCTTATAAACAGAGATTTGCAGATACAAAAAGAAGGATATTCTCATTTTTGTGTGAGAATATCCTTTTTTATTGTAGGTTTTATTTCGTGTGCATCTGTTTGTTAACAACATGCACGTGAACTAACTACTTAGAAGATAACCTTTTGGCCATTAACAATGTAAACACCTTTATCTGCCTTCTCAACACGGCGACCGCTGAGGTCGTAGATGGTGTTGGGAGTTACGTTGATAGTGTTTGCAACTTGGTTAATACCTGTAGGAAGACTACCTGTTGAACAGTCAAGAGTAAGTGTTTGATTAGCCTTGATATTGTAAGTAGTTACTTCTTTATTCAAGCGTACAGATACTTGGCGGTCTTTATCAAGATTGTTTGTAATCTTAACAATCTGTGCCTTGCCATCGCTCCATTCTTCGTCTACGGTATAGTTGCCTTGTGCTTTAAGACCCTTTACGTTACCATTTTTCCATGCAGAAGGAAGTGCTGGAAGAATTGTTACAACGTCGTCGTAGCTTTGCAACAACATCTCTGCCACACCACTTGTGCAACCATAGTTACCATCGATCTGGAAGGGTGAGTGAGCATCGAAGAGGTTGTAGTAGCAACCACCATAGTTACCCATCTCAATAACATACGAACCTGAGTGGCGAAGAGCCAAAGAAAGGTTGCGACGAGCGTTGTTGCCATCCAAACAACGAGAATATGTGTTGGTTTGCCAACCCATGCTCCAACCTGTAACATCGCCATTGCGGGCAATCATGCCGTTGTATGCAGCTTGGAAGAGTTTTTTGCCTTCAGTAGTGGTATCGAATGCACTTACTTGAGCAAATGGATAGAGACACATCAAGTGTGAGAGGTGACGGTGTCCGGGATCAGAGAGCTTGTTGTTCTTCCATTCAGAGATGCAAGTCTTACCATTGTAAGTTTCAGTCCACAAGCCCTTGTCGTAGCTGTTGTAAAGAGCGGTGATGTTAGTGATTTGTTCAGCTGTAAGCGGAGACTCCGCACCAAGTTCTTCGTGTGCTTTAAACACTTCGTCAAGAAGCTCGTAGCTACATTGTTGAGCAAATGCTGTAACATCTACGTTGCCATGTTCGGGGCTCCATTCGTTCTTAATCTCGTATTTACCCTTGCTGTCTTTCGTTGCAATGCTTTTGATAAAGAGGGCTGCATCGTACATTACGGGGAGAGCTTTCTTGAGGAACTCGCGGTCGAGAGTGTACTTGTAATAGCGCCAGAGGTGAGTGCAATACCAAGCACCGAGGGTCTTGATTTGAGAGTTTTCCCAAGTAGAAGTACCACCAAAAATGTTGTTCTCAACGGCTACTGTCCAACCTTGAGCACCGCTCTTAATCTTTTTAGCAAGAGCCACCCAAGGAGAGTTTTCAGCAGTAGCAAGGTCGAGGATGTGGTTGAGGAATGGCAAGTGCATCTCGCTGAGGTTGGTAGGATCTGCAGGCCAATAGTTCATCTCAACATTGATATCAGCGTGAACATCGCAGTGCCAGAAGTTGGTGTTGCTGCGGTCGTTCCATATACCTTGTAAGTTGCTTGGAGCATGAATGCTGGTGTCGAGGTTAGCACCGATAGTCATGTAGCGTCCGTATTGGAAGTAGAGACTTTCAAGGAACAAGCCCTCTGGAGTAGTCTTGTTAGCATCAGTAGCATAGAACTTAATGAGTTCTTCGGTAGTTTTGTCGCTCTTCACACCAAGGTTCAAGCTAACGCGGTTCATGAGTTGGCTAAATACTGTGGTATGTCTTTCGAGCAAGCTTTCAAAGGTTTGTTCAATAGCAGGTTCAATGCGTGATTGTACGGTATTTGCTAATTGTTCTGCGCTTTCGCCGCTTACACAACCACTCTTTGTTGCGTCATAGTCAGTTGCAGCAGCCATAACAATGTTGGCCCATTCAGCATTTTCAACAAGAATACCATTATCAGTTGTAGTAATCTTAGCACCATCGTTAGCAACAACTTTGAATGCAGTGTTATAGCTAACTGTTTGTAGACTGCCGTGGAAGCTTGCGCCATTATTAGCATAAGTAACTTCGCTTGCATTAATCTTTGTGTCGGGCACATAGGTGATGTTCATAGCCAACTTATCAGTACCCTTAGCTTCGTAGTGAGCCACAAATACTTTGTCTTTAGCCGATACAAAGTAGCGACGTTGATAAGTGGTAGCTTCGTCGGCACTCTTGTAGTTTACGCCAGCCACACCATCGATAATGTCGAGGTAACGAGTGTATTCCTTAACTGGTTTAGAGTCGTCGGTAAATGAGAATGCATCGCTCTTGTCGGTAACAAGAATAGAACCAAAGTTTTGGAAATATCCTTGACCAACGCTACTACCATTAGTGGTATAACCACTCCAAAGAGTCTTTTCGTTGAATTGGATTTCGTCTTTAAATACACCGCCACGAATAGTGGTACCGATTTGTCCATTACCAAGTGGAAGTGCATATTCCATCCATGTATCAGAAGATGTTGTCTTCTCAACAGGTTGGTTGTACCAAAGAGAGAAGTCGTTGATATCAGTAGGACGTTGGCCTGGAGTGTATGCATTATACTCGGCATACATAAAGTCATTGCTTGGAGTAACCTCAGTGATGTAGAATTGTGAGCCTTCGTCGCCTTGAGCAGCAGCAGCGTTGTTCCAAAGTGCGAGGTAGTTACCGCGCATGTTCAGATAGTTGCAGTCTGAAGAGGCAAGTTTAATGTAGCTTGGTTCGTTGCTACCAAGTTTGATGTCGCCATCAAAGTAAGTAGTGGTTTCGGTATCATAAGGCTTAAGGCCTGGCGATGCCATGTTGGCACGTGCATCGCCCTCGCTACCTTTCATGCCGAGCACTTGGCCAGCACCAGCCTCGCCAGCGTTGATAAAGCGGTAAGAGCCGTCGGTAGCCTTTAGTATGTGCCACAAGCTATTCATGCTTGAAGGCGACTTAGTGTTGCTCAGCAACAAGCCATTGGCATCTTTGTATCCTTCGGCAATGCTAACGTAACCACCTTTACCATTTCTAATGCTATAGTACTTTTCTAATGCTTGTTCGGCATCCGTGGCATCAAAGAGGTTGAATTGAGAAGCATCGGCGTCCTTAGTCCAGCGTACCACGCCATTCCAACTTACCATGTGGAGTGCTTCGCGGTTGGCTTCACCAGTCTTAGAGTAGATAACGCAGTGACCGTTGGTTGATGAGGCAATAACTGTGTAAACGCCAGCAGCATCCTTCTCAACGAGTGGCACCACCTTGTCGTTGGCAGTAGGCAATGCGCCTACATAAAGACCTGTACCAATGTTCTTAATGTAGTAATCACCTTCGGTACCTGTCTTTTCAAACTCCCAAATGTGGTTCTTTGTGTACAAACCATTGTTCGAACCCATATTGGTTCCATTGGCATAAGCAAACATGGTTGTGTGGAGTTTGTTGCCCATAAATAGGTGTTTACCAGCGATGTCAGTGCCAAGCACTTCGCCGCTATTAAGAGTGCTGATAGCAGTTTTAAGAGTTGCTATAGCCTCTTCGTAGCCCTCTTTAGTAGTTGGTGTAGTGGTGGGAATAGCTTTAACAGCTTCAGTAGCATCATGGTAGAAGTACTTGTAGCTTGCAGCTGTGTTAATCTGTCCCACAAGTGAGTTATACTCATCCTTAAGCAATTGCATAGGGTCGCCCGTAGCACCTTCAAAGTAGAGTTGGTTGTTGTTGTCGCCTGCATTCCATTCGCCAAGTTGCACACCCGCTGTGGTTGCGCCCCATTGGTTCATACAGTTAGATTGTCCAACACGCTTAATTTCGAAGTACTTGCTTGCCGAACCATTGATAATGGCAAGTTTTACTGCCTTATCTTTGGTGGTAGTGATAAAGCGACTTGAAGAGAAACCAACGTAGTTTCCCTCCTTACTTTTCATCACAAACGACTCTTTAGTTCCAATAAATTGGAATTGCGTTTTGTTGCTTTTAGATTTTGCTGTTACCATGTTCTTGCCCGAACCTTGGTCGCTCAAGTAGTTTCCTCCTGTTTTAAATTTAACAGGGAAGTACACTGCTTCGCCTTCGGTTGAGAAAGTTGGCAACTCGCTCTGTGCACTTGCCATGATAAAGGCAAAAAGAGCAAAGAAGAAGAGTGTAAATTTCCTCATAGATTGTAGTTATATTGTTAGTAATTATTAGATTTAAACAGATGCATTGATTACGTTTATATTGTTGTGGACAAAGGTACGTTTTTTATCCATTCTATACAAAGCTGCAATGTGTTTTTTATAAGCAATGTATAAACTATTCATGCTTTATAATCTAAACAATTGCAAGTATTTGCCATGTTTAGATTATAAAGCATGCATGTCTTAAAACGTCCAACTTAAGTGGGTTGCTTTATCTTTTAATATTTTGTGAGTTTGCTCCTTTTGAAACCCACAATATCAGAAGCAAGTAAAGCATGATGTCGGCTATAAATATGATGTTGATGTTGATATGAGTGTCGAGCACCATGTTAAGAACAACAAATAGTATAGCAACAACAATGATAAAGTTGCGTGCTTTGCGTTGGCTCCAACCTCTTGCAAGCAACAAATGGTGAATGTGAGTTTTATCGGGTAAGAACGGATTAACCCCTCGGTTAATACGCCCTATAGTTACTCTAATTACATCTAAACAAGGAATAATCATGAGCGAGAAAGCCACAATAAGCGCATCGCTCGAACAGGAGTCATCTGCTTGGTGCATGGCATATTTCACAGCAAGCATACTTAGCAGCAGGCCTAAAACCTGACTGCCACAATCGCCCATAAATATCTTGGTATGTCTTTCGACTTTGCCATATACATTGAACCAAAAATAAGCAATCAATGCCCCTAACATTGAAAACGAGAAGCAAGCATCAACCACGTTGTTTTGTTTGTAAAACAATGATCCTAAAAACAAAAAAGCCACCATTGTTAAGCCCGAACACAAGCCATCGATACCATCAATAAGGTTGATGGCATTGATTACATACACAATGAGTAGCACCGTAAAGGGCATGCCAAAGAACCATGGTATCTCATGAAGTCCAAATAAGCCATAAAAGTTATTTACCCATATACCAGAGCATACAACGAGTATGGCACACAAAAAATGGACAATGAATTTTACCTTATATCCAATGTCTTTGATGTCGTCAGTCAGGCCTTCAACATAGATTATTCCTAATGAAAGAAGGTTAATAGCAATAGATATTAAACTAACTTTGTTGCTACTGCAAGGCCATATTTCGTTAGTTGTACCCAACAAGCAATAGGCCACCAAAGTGATGAGGCTTGCTGCTATTGCCGAAGGCACAAAGGCCATGCCGCCAATGCGTGGTATTAGTCCGTGGTGTATTTTGCGAGCGTCTAATGTATCAAACCATCTTTTCTTAAAAGCAATACATATAATGTGTGGAATGACGGCAGCGGTAAGTAATAAACTGAGTATAAAACTCAAAATAAGATATATAATAATGTTCATTTGGTAGAGAACTTCATGTGATTAAATTTTGCACTTGGATTAAAGAATGCCTATGTTTCTTTGCAAAGGTAAACATTTTTTACATAGTATTATACACTAAGTAGTGTTTTTAATTTAAACGCCGTAAAGTATAGATTTATTGTGTAGCAAGGTAAGAAAAGATATTTTTTACTTGTAATTTTGCACCTCGAACGAATTATCACTTATTTATGCTATTAAAGTTTTTTCTAACCTGCTCAAAGATAGGCTTCTTTACGCTTGGTGGTGGTTATGCCATGATACCTGCTATGGAGCGCGACTTTGTTGAGAAGAACCATTGGGTAGATCATGAAGAGTTTATGAATGTGATGGTAGTGGCGCAAACCACGCCTGGTATTTTCAGTATCGACCTTGCCAGCCATATTGGTTACAAGTTGCGTGGCTTTTGGGGCGGCATAGTTGGAGCGTTAGGCATAGCCCTTCCTTCTATAGTGTGCATATTGCTCATTGCCATGTTTTTCCATGCCTTTCGCGACAATGTGTATATCGATCATTTCTTTAAGGGCGTACGCCCTGTGGTGGTGGCATTGATAGCCGCTCCTTGTTTCAAGATGGCACAATCGGCGCATATCACTTTGCGCACAGTGTGGATACCCCTCGTGTGTTGTGCCCTTATAGCCTTGTTTAATGTGTCGCCCATACTCATCATTTTCATTGCAGGTGTGTCGGGTTATATTTATGGAAAAATCAAGAAGTAGCACCATTCTTCCACTTTACATCAATTAGTTATGAACATATTTCTGCACATATTTTTAGTGTTTACCAAGATTGGTACATTCAATTTTGGTGGTGGTTATGCCATGCTATCTCTTATCCACAACGAGGTGGTAATAAAGAACCATTGGCTCACCAATGCCGAGTTTACCGACATGGTTGCAATTAGCCAGTCCACCCCAGGACCTATTGGCATAAACGCAGCCACTTATGCTGGCTATACGGCAGTTTTACACCAAGGTTATCCCGCATGGGCTGCAATGTTAGGTTCGGTTTTGGCGTCGCTTTCCATTATGTGGCTACCTTTTTTGCTGATGATAGCCATTAGTCATTACCTGCTCACCCACAAAGACTCAAAGGTGGTACAAGACATCTTTGCAGCACTTCGCCCCACTATTATAGGCCTTATTGGAGCAGCAGCCCTGTTGCTTATGAATCGCGACAACTTTGGTTCGCCTACAGAGTCGCCCTTGCTCTTTGGTTATAGCATTTTGGTGTTCTTGGCAGCATTCTTTGCTACGAGATACAAAAAAGCCAACCCTATTCTTTTGCTATTTATTGGCGGCTTGCTTGGTTTGTTGATATACTGATGCCCAGCAAAGTACTGCAATAGTAGCGTGCAAATAAAAACATTCAGATAGCCTATTCATAAGCTTTAATAAGTTTGCGAATAGGCTATCTGAATGTTTTATATAATGCCACTTTATAAGGCATTTAGGAGATGTATGGAACGCACATTTTACTCATCAATGTCGGGTGCAATAAGTTTATATCCCTTTCCGTGGATGTTGATAATTTCAACATTTTCATCGTCTTTGAGGTGTTTACGTAGTTTGGTGATATACACATCCATTGAGCGAGCGTTAAAGTAATTATCGTCTACCCAGATGGTTTTAAGCGCAAAGTCGCGTTGCAATATTTCGTTAGCATGAACGCATAGCAACGCCAAGAGTTCACTCTCTTTAGTAGTGAGTTTTGTTTGTTTGTCGCCGTGCGAAAGAATTTGTTTTTGCGTGTCAAAGTCAAACGAACCTATCTTGTAGTGGGTGCGATTGCGGTTCTTTTTTCCACGTACACGGCGCAATATAGCCTCCATACGGAAGGTAAGTTCTTCCATTGAGAAAGGCTTAGTTAAATAGTCGTCGGCACCGATGCGAAAGCCCTCAAGGATGTCCTCTTTAAGCGTTTTAGCCGTAAGGAAAATAATAGGAATTTCCTCATTGATTTGGCGGATATCACGTGCCAAACTAAAGCCGTCTTTCTTGGGCATCATTACGTCGAGCACGCAAAGGTCAAAGTTCTTTTGTGTGAAGGCACGATAGCCCATTTCGCCGTCGGCACAAAGCTCAGTATCATATCCTTTAGCTTGAAGATATTCGCGGAGCAACATGCCAAGGTTCTCGTCGTCCTCGCAGAGCAACACCTTCAATGATTCTTCAGATGTATTCATAATAGTATGATTTTATTGTTTATATTTCGTATTTTAGTAAGTTTATTCCATTAGTGGAATGGTTATGACAAATGTAGTTCCTTTGCCAAATTCGCTATCGGCATGGATGGAGCCGTCTAATGCCTTAACCACGTTGTGTACGTATGCCAAGCCCAATCCGAAGCCCTTCACGTCGTGGCGGTTGCCAGTGTGTACACGATAGAACTTTTCAAAAATCTTTTTCAAATCCTCGCGGTGAATACCTATGCCGTTGTCCTTAATGGTGATAACCAATTTGTTGTCCGATTGGTTGCGAGTAGACACCACCAAGTGCAACTTTCGTTCGGCGTCTTTATACTTCACTGCGTTGTCGAGCAAGTTGAAAATAACGTTCGTAAAGTGCATCTCGTCTACAAAAACAATGGCATTTTCGGCATCCAAGTGTGCATCTATTTTACCGCCCGAAGCCTCTACTTTCAGCCTAAAGGTGTTTACCGTGTCGTGAATAAGGGCATTAGCATCCACCTCTTTGCGTTTAAATGTAGCAGCTTTGCGGTCGAACAGTGACATTTGCAGCACCTTTTCCACTTGAAAGCGCAAGCGTTTTGTCTCGTCGATTATTACGCTTGATATGTGCTTAAACATGGTTTCGCTCTTAGCCACAGCAGGGTCTTTAAGCATTTGTGCAGCAAGCGATATGGTGGAGATAGGCGTTTTAAACTCGTGCGTCATGTTGTTGATAAAGTCGTTCTTTATCTCGCTGAGTTTCTTCTGTCTGAAGATAGACCACACGGTGAAGATAAACACTATCAGCAGTAGCAAGGTAAAGATAATGGCGGGTATCATAAACTTCACACTTGAAAAGAGAAAACTCTTCATCTCAGGGAAATGTATGTAGAGAATGCCCATCTGTGGCGAGGGGTCATTGGGGAATAGCACTTGTCTGTAAGTATATTCGCTCCCTTCGCTGTTGTAGTCAGGACAGCGGTATACCACTCGTCCATCCGACGTTGTGACGCAAAAATGATAGTCAATGTTAATGCCCTTGTTCCTAAGTTCAGAGCGTAGGTTGCTATCAAGAGCTCTAAAGTCAATGCGTTTGTTCAGAGGGGTTTCGCTTGCTTTGTATAGGATAGCATACACCACCTCGTCGAGCAATTGCCTCTGGTAAACGTAGCGTTGTTTCACAGAGTCGCGCACGCTCTCGTTGGTGCTATTAGCGTTTAAGTTATCAAGAAACATGCCCTTAGGCACGTTGGCAGGTATCGTTACTTGTTCGTCATTGCGGTTAGTGGTGTTGGGCTTAGCCTCAGTGTGTGCAGCCTTGTTGTGGGCAGCGTTCTGCTTAGTTTGTTGGCGGAATTGCTCCTCCAGCCCCCGTTTCGTCTCGTTTAGTTCCAGGTTTCGTGCCACTTGGAAAAGGCTATGGGTAACAGACTCATCAAACTGCTCTTTTCGCATATTAATAACTTCTTCAAAGTATTTAGTCTGCAAAAAAAGCAATCCAAGGAACAATGTTCCCATAACAACTGCTATTATCCAAATTGTTGACTTTTTCATGTAGCAAAGGTAAGTGCTAATGTTAATTATCCGTCAAGTATTTAGGCTGTTGTAAACTTTATTCTAATAAAATTAACAAAATCAAATATTTTTAATTAACAAATTATGAAGTAAATGGCAAAATGAGCAAGTGCTCAAATCTATTCTAAAATAGCAGTTTGAACGCTTGCTCATAATGTTTCTATAATGTTATGGCAATACGATGCCAGTAGCCTCAATTGAGTGTCGTAGTGCTTCGAAGCTTTTTGTCGAAATGTCAGACCCTAATGTAGTCTTAGCCATATTGGTTATTTTCTTAAATTTGCTGATGTCTTGATTAACAATAGCGCAGAAAATGAGGTCTGATTGTTGTACCAATAGTTCTTCGCCTTTGGCATTTAGCGAGTTCTCTTCGCATAGGTTTTCAATGGTATCGCAGCGTGTAACGTTGCGGTTCTTTTTGTGGTCAATGCGCATTGATAGCAACAAATCGGTAGGCTTAGCAAGTGCGGCAAAGAAGATGTCTACACCAGGTTCCACGTAGAGCGAGTAAGGCTGTCGTTCGTTTTGTTCGAGTATATGGCTCACGGGCACGCGCATCATATTTCCGTTGGTATATACCACCACTACATAGTCGTTTTCGTAACCATCGTACACGGGGATAGTTAGTCGGGCCTTGCCATAGTAGGTATCTTCGCAGTGCATATACGTTTTCTCGTCAAGGAAGTTGATGTATGCCATGGCATACGCTCCGCCGTGTAGTTGCAACACACTGGTGTGGATGGGTGGCAGGGCCTTAGTGCTGTCGTGCTTCGTAGGTGTGGCAGTGGCAGGGGCTGATAGCGCCTTTTCGTCGTCGGTCACAATGGGTTGGGCATCGGCATAGGTGTCTGCATCCTTCTTCTCGGCCAATGCCTTTTCGGTGATGGTAGCAAACACAGCCTGACGCGATGCCACAAAGTTGCGTAAGGTTTCACCCTTCAGCTCGCGTGTTTCAGACACAAAGCGACACCAACACACCCCATCGAGTTTTACCACCTTGCTCGAGGGCTTAATGTGCAAGCATAGCACGTTGCGTCCTTTTGCATCAATCCATTCTGTCTTAACAAGCAGTAGCGTTTCCTTGCCCAATTTCCACGATATATTGTCTATAATATAACGTTCGTAGCTATCGCGGAAGTTTTTGTTTTTAAACATGCTCGAGGCGGCATCGCTTTGCAAGCCAATGCCCATACCCTCGTTGTTCACCCCCAAATATAGGCGTCCGCCCTCAGCGTTAAGAAAGCCGCACACCACGTGCAGTATCACCCAAGTTTGTCGTTCAATGTCCTCGCGCATGCTGTTGCCTGCGGGGTAAACAATGCTTGTTTTAAACTCCGTGTGTAGGTCTTCCTCGCCAAAGGTCATGAGGCTACTTTGTCGTTCTTGAATGTTGAGCAGAGCATTAATCTTTTTGTGAATTTGAATTTGCGCCTGTTGCAGTTTAAACTCGCCCATAAGGTTGTATGCCAACACCAGTTTGCTAAGTTGCTTGAGCAAGGGCTCGCTGGCAGAGAGCGAAAGGTTCCAAAGGTCTTCGTTGTGCGAAGTTTCGCTTAGGTAGCTAACTGTTTGTAGCTGTAAGTATTGCGTGTAGAGTCCTTGGTAGTTTTGCACGTTGTCGCCCATCTGTTCGTATTCGCTCATTTCGTTCCAATCAACGCGTCCGTTGGTTTCAAAGTGTTTGAGCAATAAGATGAGCTTCATGCGCTTTGTGTAGTAGTCGGCTTGTGCTTGGTCGTTGAGCGTAAGTGCCAATAGGCGCGTAAAGCCCAGATAGTTGTAAGCCTGTTTATAGTCGGATGTCACCACAGCCACGCGGTCGGTAATTTTCATTAATTCCTCCACGTAGCAAGCCTCAAGTGTTTCGTCGGCATCCACCATGTCGGTGTCTTCGTCGTGGTTGGTGTCGGTGTGTGTTTCAACAGGTTTCCACACCGATCCTTCGCCGGCATACCACACCATAAGGTTGTTAAACGCTTGGGATGTAGTAAATGCATGGTCGGCTTGTGCATACCCCATAAAACGCCCCAAGTGGAAGCCAATGCCGTGTTTGCGCTCAATGATTTGAGCTTTAATAAATGTGCCATTTTGTAGCATTTCGCTGGTGCACGACCTGGGTAGCGAAAAGGTTAGGCCATAGTCCGACACGCAAGCATACGTGTGCTTTTGCTCGCTATAATTCGTAACCACCGCCACAAAGGTTTCGTCTTCGCCATACAAGTCGCTAAAGTTTTCATCAATGGCATTGTTGAGCAATGTACTCATCTCAAACACGTAGCGATTGTTATCGTCGATGCTCTTTACTCTTACGGGCAATAGCAGTTGAAATCCGTGTTCATCTTGAAACGAGTGGATGTCGGGATAGGCCCGATAGCGTACAATTTCGTTGGCATCTATCACGCCTTCGCCCTGGAAGTGCTTGTCCTCGATGATGCAATGAAACACACCTTCAAACGACGATTCGCGGTCAATGCGTACCACCACTTCGTCGCCACGGTCGGGAAAACGTTTGGCATTAACCTGTGCGTGCGAGGGCAAACCACGCACCACCTCGTCGGCTGCAAAAAGGTGGCGTTCAAGGTTGCGCCATAGCTCCTCGTAGGGGCGCATGCTTTCTTTATCAGCCACTTGGCTAAAGTGTACGGCATCGTTGAGGCACACCTCTACGTGGTGCCAAGGCAGCAAGTCGGCTGGCAGTTGGTTTTTGCACATGGGTAGGGCATGACAGGGCGATAGCGATATGGTATCAGATAGTTTAAGGTCCACCTTGTTCGTAACAAAGTGGCGCGTAGTAGCCAATTCGCCAGCCATGCCATGCTCGCACACACGCATCATGATGAGCAATGGGGCCTGCACATCTCTCCATGCAAACTCAAGCTGTGGCACGTGCTCGCCCATCAAGCAGTAGTAAGCCTTTTCAAAGCAACGCGGTATGTTACACCCCTTTAAGTAGGTAAGATAGCGGTAAAGGCGAGCCCTATTAATGTTTACATCAAAGGGCAAATCCTTGCATTTATCAGCAAGCAATTGCTGTATGGCCAGAGCCTTAATCACGCTCGTAACGCGGTCTTGAAGGTCGTCGTTTCCCTCCATTGAGTCTACGTTATCGGTTATAAGTCGGCATTGCATGATGTAGTGTTCAAGCATGCGCACAAACATCGAGGCGTAGGGCATAGTTTCGCGCATTTCGGTGTTAGCCTCGAGTGTTATCACCGCAAATAGTTGGTCTATTTGGCTTTCAAATAACTTAGGACAGAGCGTCAGCACAAAGTCGGTAAGGAGCAATTTCTTTTCGGCATCGTAGAGAAAGCCCGAGGCCGATAGTCGGCTAAAGGTTTGCTTTACTACCCCCTCTTGCTCGTTGTTGCAGATGGCTCTAACGGCCTGTATCATCACCTCGATGTGCTCAATAGCCACCGAAAAGTGCTTTTGCACAAACTTCATATCCTCTGGCATGAGCTTGCGCAGCATGTCTGTTTCTTCGAGCACATAAAGGCAGAAGGCTTTGATGTTGTTGAGTTGTTCCGTCTGTAGCAATTGCTGCTCGTTAGCGGTTTGTTGAGCTTCGCTGGTCTCCTCAGTTGGGCAACAAGTAGTAGTCACTTGCCGTGTGCATTGCATAAGCCATTCGTCTATCTGCACCTCAAAACTATTGTTGACAGAGTCGTTGAGCAAAAGTTCTATAAACTCATCGCCCTTGTGGATAGAATTAATAGCTTTCTCTTTTAGGTCGTTTCGCAGGTTGTTAAGTAGTTCCTCCTCGGGTTGCACTTCAACAAATATCAATTTCAGTATACAGCCCAATATGCTCGTCACCATACACTTAATTTTTTGCCCTACTTTAAGTTTTACGCTGCGCACGTTGTAAACTCTTGAAAAGAACCCAAGTGTATCGCTCACCTCATAGTAGCTACCCGTTTGCATGCGGTCGGCTTTCACAATAAAGGTGTATATATTGCCTCGTTTATAAAATGTTTCAAGGTATGGCCTATAGTCTTGTTTTATTTCTCTTACCTCATTATTGTCGTCAAGTTTAATGATACAGGGCAGGGTTTCGGGCCTGTCTTTACCATATTGAAATTGCAATTGTTTAACTAAATATTCCTTACCATCTCGCTCTACAATAAATCTTTTTTGCTCTTGCATTACCCCCGTCACGGGCAACTTTTGTGGAATTTCTTTTATCATAACTATGGATTAAAAAAAATTGATTGAATAAGTATTTTTACTAAACTAATTCAGATTTTATAAAATTACTATTAGGCAATTTATGCATTTATTCTTCACTTACAAAAATAATAAAAAAGCATGTTTATAAGTGCATAAATGTCATTATTTTGTGATAAGCAACTTGCAAAAACCGCATATAGTACTTACACTCTTGCTGATAAGGGCATGATGCATGCAGCTCATAGCTCAAAAAATATTGTGTTGTAGTATTAAGTAGGTATTCAGAATTCATATCAATTATTTTGAACACCTACTTAACACATATTAATGTTTTGAGTAGAAATATAGAACACTGCAATTTGTACACTTTTTTCTTCAATCTGTAGCCTCCAATCTGCCTTTTTATGCATCCGAAGGCCGTTTTTACTTGCCTTCGAACGATAAAAACACGTGTTTTTGTGTTCTTCGAGCTAAGGATACGTATCCTTACACCCTAAGAATACGTATCCTTATACCCTAAGAACACGTATCCTTACACCCTAAGGATACGTATCCTTGTACCCTAAGGATACGTATCCTTAAGGGGTGTCAAGCTTTTCTTGTTGTAATGGATAATGAATAGTAATGATGAAATTTTATAACTTGTTGATAATCAATACTTTATAAAAATGCGTCAAAATTCGCTCAAAATAAAATTTTAAAACAGAGTTTCGTTTTGTGGCAGCTATGAGCACTTACGATGTTTCTAAAAAAGAAAAATAGAACACTTTTGCATGCTCAAAATGTTAAAATAATATTAAATCAGCCCTCTTATCCTTCGGCAGCATTTCTCTTCATAGTCAAAGGCTTTGTGTTTTAGACAGAAATATCTAACTTTGCAGAAACAACTAACAACAAGCAACCTTTACAGAACAATAACAAACATTCAAAAGCCTATTTGGGCGGTTTACCTATGAAAATCATTCTAAACCCAAAATACGAAAAATTGCGTCCCTATTTGGTGCACCTTGAAGAGCATTTTGACCACGAGGGGCGTGAGCTGCATACGGGGCGAAACATCATACGCACGCTACACACCGATGGCTTGACCTTGTGCGTTAAACGTTTTGCACCGCCTTCGTTGTGTCGCAAATTGCAGCAAACGTTGTATAAAAAGTCGAAAGGTAAACTTGCATATCTCAGTCCGCTCCTATTGCGCGAACGCGGTTTTGAGAGTCCTGAGTCGGTAGCCTTTGTACGCTATCAGCACGGGTTGTGGCATAGCACCACCTACTTTGTAAGTCTTTTGTCAGATTATCGTTACAACATGCAAAACATTGCCGATGCCCCCCTTGAGGAGCAACGCGAGGTGATTAAGCAGTTTGCTCGTTTTGCAGCCCATTTACACGAAGATGGTTTTCTTCATCGCGACTTCTCGTCGTCAAACATTTTGTACGATAAGATAGACGGACGTTACCACTTTTCGCTTGTCGATACCAACAGCATTAAGTGTGGGCGCGCCGTGAGCATAGAGAATGGATGCAAAAATTTGGCAAAACTATCGGGCGATGAAGCCTTCTTTGCCATGCTTGCCGAGTGTTATGCCACCGAGCGCAAGGCCGACCCTATAAAGTGTGCACAGCTTATCAACGATGCACGCAAGCACAAGATGGTTAAGGCTGAAGCTTTGTAATAATTTATGAATGTGTGCATGTTGCACACCTTGTGTTTTGGTCACAAATTATCGTGATTTAGTCATAAAATTTTCGTGCAATATAGACGAAAAAAAATGTGGATAACTCAAGATAATTCGTGACCAAAAACATTTTATAAGTAGGTATTCAAAATGAATTTATATAACCATGCTCTACATTAATTGATATGCCTTAGCACATTGTTTCCGCCAGAACCACAGGCTTCATCGGTCACGTAGCCCGCTACGCTCCCTTTTCAGCCTATGCTTCTG
>DJEH01000112.1 GCA_002431845.1 Prevotellaceae bacterium UBA5903
TCACGTTCCAAGGCTATTTGCTTGTTAGAGAGTTCGAGTTGTTTATACTTTTGCATAATAGCCTTGCCTATATCGCCAAGTTCAGAATGGGGAAACGAGATGTGGTCATAATCAACGAGTCCTCGGTCTGCCGAGTTGATAAAGTTTTTAAGCCCAGATACTGCTTTACCAAAATGGTCTGAAATTTGTATGAGCGCAACCATTGCAATGGGAAACAACATCAACACGAACCATAAAAAGACATTGTCGGCTTTCATAAAGTTTTGCACCGTGGCATCGTAGGGTAGAGCCACTCTTACAATGTATCCATCGTATAATTTAGCGTAGTAAAAGTATTCACGATGATCGGTATCAGATACCCTTATGTCGCTACCTTCTTGGCTATTGATAGCTGCAATCACCTCAGGGCGACTCAAGTGGTTACTCATATCAACGGCCTTGTGATGTGTAGACTCAAACTTCACCTTTCCTTGTCGGTTAATCACAGTAAGTCGCAAGTCGTTAGGTAGTAAGTGTAGGATGTTATCGTAGTGTATAGTATCTTTTTTGGCCTCTTCTTGGTTTACGGCTTCTGATACAACATCGGCATAGCTACGCAATCGCGAATTTAGTATTTCGCGTTTATATAGCTTTTCTCTGTTGTATTGAAACACCACGAGTAATGCTGTAAATACAGCGAACAAGATTGTGAAGTTTAGCAGTAATTTCGTTTTGTAAGTCATATCTCGCACTTATTCTTCAAAACAATAGCCGTATCCTTGTCTATTAGTTACGTGAAAAGCATTTTCGCCCAGTTTGCGACGCACCCTGGCGATATGTACATCTACAGTTCGGTCGAGCACATAACTATCGCCATGCCATACCTCTGCCAATATTTCCTCACGCGAGAATACACGTCCTGGTTGCTTGGCCAACATGCTAAGTATGCCAAACTCCTTTGGTGAGAAACGCAATTCCTCGCCATTAACGATAACCAATTTCTTTACAAAGTTAATTGTTAGGTTGCCAGCTTTAAGTTCCACACGTTCGGGGGGCAGTTGTGTGCGTCGCAATACAGCCTTAATGCGTGCCAACACCTCATGAAGCGAAAAAGGCTTTGATATATAATCGTCTGCACCTGCCGAAAATCCCGTAAGCATGTCGTTCTCGGTATCCTTGGCCGTAAGAAATATAATAGGTGTTTTTAGTTTCAGTTCGTTGCGTAGTTTGTTGGCCATTCTGTAGCCCGACATGCCGCCTAACATCACATCAAGCAATATGAGGTTGTGCTCTGGCGAGAGTATATGTAGTGCCTCTTCTGCCGACTCAGCAGTATCTACCTCGTAGCCTGCATTTTCAAGATTACATTGTAAAATCTCGCGCAAATCAGGCTCATCGTCTACTACTAATATTTTGTAAGTCATACACTTTCATTTTTGTCCCTTTTAGTTTTAGGGGGTGTTCAACAATGCTTTAATATTATGAAAATGATGTATTTTATCTTTTTCACTGCAATATTACATCTTTTATCTTTCTCATCATTTTTCATTTGTGTTAATTTTTTGTGAAGGTTATGCTATTCAGTACGTTCTGATTAGCTTGTAACACTTTCTTAACCATTTCGTCACATTGCTCAAACACTGTAGCTCTACTTTTGCACCAGAAAACAGTTAAGTAATGCTCAGTAAGAGATATTTTTGATAAAACAATATTAATAACAATTTTATAAAAAACGAATTATGGAATGGATGTATTTAGGAATGGTTATATTCCTATTCATTCTTGCAGCGTTCGACCTTTGGGTAGGTGTAAGTAATGACGCTGTAAACTTTCTAAACTCCGCAATCGGCTCGAGGGCAGCAAAATTTCGCTCGCTCGTAATTATAGCCGGTATAGGTGTATTCTTTGGTTGCGTGTTGAGCAATGGCATGATGGATATAGCCCGTCATGGCATATTCACACCTCAGTATTTCAGTTTTAGAGATGTGATGTACATTTATCTGGCTGTAATGGTAACAGATATTGTGTTGCTTGATATCTTTAATTCCTTTGGTATGCCTACTTCTACCACTGTATCTATGGTGTTTGAGTTGTTAGGTTCGGCATTTGCCTTTACGATGCTCAAGGTTGCTGGTGATGGCATGCCGTTGGGCATGGCAGACTATCTTAACACCTCCAAGGCTCTTGAGGTTGTTATGGGTATATTTTTAAGCGTGCCTATAGCCTTTGTGTTTGGTTCGCTCATACAGTACATCACGCGTATCGTCTTTACCTTTAGTATCAATAAGAAATTACGTTTCAAAATTGGCATCTTTGGTGGTATTGCCATCACAGCTATTCTCTACTTTATGCTCTTTAAGGGCCTTAAAGACCTATCATTTATGAATAGCGATGTTAAAGCCTTTTTAAATGAGAATATCCTATCCGTTTTGGGTTGCATATTTGTAGTATCAACCATCGTAATGCAAGTACTTTATATGCTAAAGGTCAATGTGTTTCGCATTGTAGTTCTGTTTGGTACGTTTGCACTATCAACAGCCTTTGCAGGCAACGATCTTGTTAATTTCATTGGTGTGCCCTTAGCAGGCTATTCATCGTTTATGGATTTTACAGCCCATGCAGGCGGTGTGAGTGCCGATAGTTTTATGATGACCTCGTTACAAGAGTCTGCTAAGACCCCCATACTCTTTTTGGCAGCAGCTGGTGCCATCATGGTGTTTGCTCTTGCCACATCTAAGAAAGCTCGCAAGGTAACCGAAACCGAGGTTGGCCTATCACGTAAGAATGAGGGCGACGAAATGTTTGGTTCTTCAAAAGTGGCACGCAGCATTGTGCGTCTTGGCAATTCAGTTGGCAATACGATTGTAAGCATAACCCCTAATAGCGTAAAAAGTTTTGTAAACGCGCGTTTCCAGATGCCTCTTGAGGCAACAGATAACGAGGCTGCTTACGATATGTGCCGTGCCTCGGTCAATTTGGTAGTATCTTCACTCCTCATAGCCTTAGGCACATCGCTTAAGCTGCCACTTTCTACAACGTTCGTCACTTTTATGGTGGCCATGGGTTCGTCGCTTGCCGATCGTGCATGGAGCCGCGAAAGTGCCGTATTCCGCATTACGGGTGTACTCACAGTGATTGGTGGATGGTTTATCACGGCTGGTGTAGCCTTTACAGCTTGCTTCTGCGTGGCAATGCTTATGAACTTTGGTGGCATCGCGGCAGTAGTTATCATTGTGGCTGCAGGCATTTATAGTATTATCCATAGCCAACAACGTTTTGCAAAGAAGCAAAAAGAGGTGCAAGAGGGGGATGTACTTTTCCAGCAAATGCTTGCTGAAAAAGACCACACAGCGATCATCCCCATGCTCACGCGTCACATGGACATGAGTATAGCCGACACCATCAACCAATATGCAAGTATACTCACCACATCTACCGATGGCTTGTTCAACGACTCCTTGCGCCCACTTCGCCATGCCTTGCGCGAGCTTAGCAAGGACAAACGCGAACTTAAGAACCTTCGTCGTCGCGAGACTATTTGCCTACGTCGTGCTCAGCCACCAGTAGCAGCTGTGCGCCTAAGCACCAACTTCCATCTTATCCACAATTCGCTCCGCCAAATGCTATATGGTATCATACGTATTGCCGAACCTGCACTCGAACACGTAGACAACAACTTTACGCCAATCGATATCACTACAGCCGAACGCTATTGTAAGGTGAGAAACCATGTGGTAGCACTCATGAACAATGTGGCTGAGAACTTGCGTAACGATCGTGCTGCCGACAATACTAAGTTACTAAAAGATTGCGAACAACTTGAAGTTGAGGTAAGCAAGTTCAACCAAGATATTGGCATTGCTATTCAGGGCGATAACATCAATCTCAGCGCAATGACCCTTGTGTTGCACATGGGACAAGAAACCCTGCAGCTTGTTGTCGAAATCCACGATTTACTTGTTACAAGCAAGGCTTACAGAGAACTTATTTAAGCTAAAAACATTATGCCAAAGAGAAACTTATTGGGGCTTTTCTCTTTGGTATAAATCTAAAACCACATTCCTCACCCACACACAAACAAAAGATGAAACGAAAAACCATTCTTTCGCTCCTCGTATGCGGTTTATGCTGTAGCTCTGTCGCAGCGTCGGCTCAAACGGTAGCAGATAGCGCAGCAACTCACAAAGACGCTCATTTATGGTTGCCAACAGTTAGCGGTACGATACGTGCTAAGATGGAGTATCAAACAAACGAGAACGAAAGCCGTTTTGAGGTGCGTACGGCACGCGTGGCACTCGATGGATATATCACCCCGATTGTTAATTATAAAGCCGAAATCGACTTGTCTGACGAGGGAAAAATCAAAATGCTCGATGCCTATGCAGGTGTACTACCTGCAAAGGGATTCGACCTTCGTTTGGGCCAAATGCGTGTACCTTTCAGTATTGATGCACACCGCTCTCCGCATAAGCAGTATTTCGCTAATCGTTCGTTCATTGCCAAGCAGGTGGGCAATGTGCGCGATGTGGGCTTTTATGCCGGTTATAACTTCAGCAAGATGCCACTCATACTTGAGGCTGGTGCTTTCAATGGCTCAGGACTTACCAACCAAAAGGACTATTGGACAAAGAAGTTCAACTTCTCGGTCAAAGCCCAATGCCCACTTCCTTGCGGACTAACTTTGCAAGCTTCAGTTCAAAAAATATCGCCCAACAACATAAACACTTATCTTTACGATGGTGGCATCACATTTCAGAGCGGACGCTTTACTATCGAAACTGAGTACCTGCGCAAGCATTATGGCAATCAAGCCTTTACTAACGTCAATGCCGTAGATGCCTTTGTATGCTACGACCAGCCATTGAAAAAAGCATTCCGCAAAATAAGCTTCTTGTGCCGCTACGATATGATGAACGACCATTCCGACGGAACTCTCGACGAGAATGGCAAGATGAAACTTACCGATGCGCAGCGCCAACGCGTGACGGGCGGCATCACCCTAAGCATGGCCAAGAAGATGAATGCCGACATACGCATCAACTACGAAAAGTATTTTTACGACAACATAGAGTTGGCCAAACCCTCTGAGCGCGACAAAGCAGTTGTAGAACTTGTAGTTCATTTTTGAAAACTTACATCCATTTTCTTCTCCCCCTAAAAACGTCAAACTAAAGTGTCGTTGTAGGGGGATTTTTCGTGTAGAATACCCTCAAAAACCCAAAAAATGCATTTTTTTTGAAAAAAAATGGCGAAACGCTTGGTCGGTAATTAGAAAGTCTATATCTTTGCACTCGCTTAACAGAGATAACTACTACACAAGTTAGTCACTGAAAAGCGTAATGGTTTGACTTGCTAGCTCAGTTGGTAGAGCACAACACTTTTAATGTTGGGGTCTTGGGTTCGAACCCCAAGCAAGTCACCAAATGAAGGTATTTGCAGCAATGTAAATACCTTTTTTTATGTCTTCTTTTTATCGTAAAATATAAAACGTCACTTAGCATTTCAAAAGTTCATAATTCAAGTGTTCGCAAGCAAAAAAGTAGTAGCTCCATTTTTATTAAATAATGAAGTCTAATGCTATACGACTGAAATCAAGTAATTATGCATTTTTATGAAGTAAAAAGAGCAATGTACTCCTACAAGATTGTGTATCCTTATGCCATCAGAAATCCTTAATAGTGATTTCATCTCTCTTCTTGATACTTAAAGGCAGCGTTTTTAAACTCTTGCAACATCTATTTAGAACAATCAAAGTTCCAAAAATAGTCACAAAATATGCCTCAATTTCTCTAATTGCATAGCAACACTATCGGAGGCCAGTAAAAAGGATAATTATTGAAATAAAAGCAAAGCTAAATTTGCTAACATGAAAAAACAATCTTATATTTGCAAAGCATTATGTAAGTATTTACTTGCAATATATTGCATTAATCTAAAAGCATAGCAACTTTTTGTTTTGTACATAATATTGAAATACTTACAGCAACCATGAATTTTTTACCCTAAATTTATAATAAACCATGGATTGGCTACAATCATTATTCTTAACAACCGATTCGGTGGCTCACATTGTGCTGCTGTTCTCCTTGGTTATTGCCGTAGGCGTTGTACTGGGCAAGTTCAAGATAGGCAGTGTGTCGTTGGGGGTCACGTTTGTGCTGTTTGCTGGCATTGTGGTGGGACACATCTATCACTCAACGGGCATTGCCGACCCTGACGGAGGTTTTGCTTGTCCTGCTAAAGTGCTTAATTTTATTCAAGATTTTGGTTTGATACTCTTTGTTTACTGTATTGGTTTGCAGGTAGGACCGAGTTTCTTCCAATCGTTTAAAAAAGATGGTGTGCAGATGAACATCGTGGCAGTGGGCATTGTGCTACTAAATGTTATCACATTGCTTGGTCTTTACTACCTTGTGTTTGACACCAATGACGTTACTAGTTTGCCTATGGCTGTAGGTGTGCTCTATGGTGCTGTTACCAACACTCCTGGTCTTGGTGCTGCGCAAGAAGCCATTAACACTCTACACATTGATATGCACGGACAGAACATTGCAGCGGGCTATGCTTGCGCTTATCCGTTGGGCGTGGTTGGCATTATAGGTGCAACAATAGCCATACGCTACATTTGCCGCATCAAACTTGAAAAAGAAGAAGAGCAAATACGTTCGGCACAAGAGGACAATCCACATGCCAAACCGCATCACTTGTCGCTTTGTGTAGAAAATAAGGCGCTTGAGGGCAAAACCTTTGCACAACTCACACAGTTTCTTGGCAGAACCTTTGTATGTACACACTATAAGCATGGCGACGATATCATATCGCCCACACGCGATACCATCCTCCATGTTGGTGACGAAATGAACGCTGTGTGTGCACAAGACGATGCAGAGGCTGCAAAAGCCTTTATAGGCAAAGAAATTGAAGTGGACTGGCAAGCAGAAAAGGCACCAATCGTGTCGAAACGTATCCTTGTAACGCAACCCGAGGTGAACGGCAAAACCTTTGGCGAGATGCATTTCAGTTCAATGTATGGCGTAAACGTTACGCGTATTACCCGTCAAGGTATGAACCTCTTTGCCGATCGTTCGCTGCGCATTCAGATAGGCGACCGCTTGATGGTAGCAGGTCCTGAAGACAGTGTAACGCGTGTAGAGCGCTTGCTTGGTAACTCTGTAAAACGCCTTGACCACCCCAATGTAGGTGCCATCTTCCTTGGCATACTTGTGGGTATTATCTTTGGTAGCATACCTTTCCAATTTCCTGGAATGGCCACACCGCTTAAACTCGGTTTGGCAGGTGGACCATTAGTAATAGCCATTTTAGCTGGTGCATATGGTTACAAGTTCCACTTAGTTACTTACACAACCACCTCAGCCAACTTGCTCTTGCGCGAGATAGGACTCATCCTCTTCCTTGCAGCAGTAGGCATCAAGGCTGGAGCCAACTTCTGGACTACTGTGGTACATGGCGATGGCTTGATGTATGTATGGGTAGGTTTCTTAGTAACTATTATCCCAATCATAATTATGGGCGTAGTGGCACGTTGGCGCTTCAAACTCAACTACTTTACGCTCATGGGCGTGATAGCTGGTGCAACCACTGACCCTCCAGCTTTGGGCTATGCCAACCAAACTGCCAACAACGATGCAGCAGCCGTAGGCTACTCAACGGTTTATCCATTAACAATGTTCTTGCGCATACTTGTGGCGCAGTCGCTTATATTGTTCCTTTGTTAGGCGAAGCGACATATATATAAGCAAGTGTAATAATAAAGGCCATGCTAACAAATGCTGTTTGCATGGCCTTTATTATATATGTGGATGGAAAAGTAAAACTCAATAGTTTTATAAAAAAGGGGGGCTACATGTTGTGTGCAGTCCCCCTCCCTTTTGATTATGTTTTAGTCTTCGTTGCCCCAAATAGGCGAATTGCTTTGCTTGTTACTCCACAAGTCGCTTGAAGTGTCTACCGTCTGGCTATCATCGTTTACAACGTTCATCTCAATGCTACCACTAAGAAGAACAGATTCAGAGGCCATCATCACTGCGTTAGTAGTTGGCTGAATATAAGTTTTCTTACTCATAGGTTTTATAAATTTATAAGCATTACCTTCAAATGCTTTTATTTCAAAATCATTTCAAAATCACTTTGTTACCATTCACTACGTAAACTCCCTTGGTAGGATTTTTTACACGTCGTCCGCTAAGGTCGTAGTATGCGTTGGCCTTTTCTTTGCTTGCATCTTCAATGGTGTTGATGCCAGAGATGGTTCCGTTGTTAAAGCTAAGAATAAATGCTTGCGAAGCAGTTGCGCTGCCATCAACAGCAATATATGCCTTGCCAAGTGGTAGATTTGTTCCCGTCCATTTGTAGAAACCTATTTGGCTGTATTTGCCAGTAAATCCATAGTATGTCTTGCCTGTTTCAGTAGTAGTTTCTGTAAGCGTTCCGCTCAACTTATTGTCAGTAATGGCAGTAGGCGCTGTTGCATTGAGTGCAGGCACAAGGGTTTGTGTGCCGCTAACGCTCTCGCTTGTAAGGACAACAGCTGTGCTCTTAGGTACAACGTTGCCATCAATCTTGGTCAGAACAATTTGGTTATTGTCTTCAGAGAGAGCTTTGCCATAATAGGCTTCAACATTATTGGGCAGAGTGTAAGAGTAGGGCAAGTAAACCGAAGCATAATTTCTACTATCTTTGGCTTGAAGATTTACCTTGTTATAGGTAAAGTCTGTTACCTTTTCAATGTAAAAGAGGTTTGAATATGTTGTGCTATAAGCTTCGCTATTGCCCCAACCATCGAAACCTTTCGACGAGTAGAGAATGACAATTGTACCAACTCCTGCATTGCTTGCACGCTTGTTGAACAATAGGTAATAGGTGTTGAAGATGTTTGCTCCTGCTTTTAATGTACAAGCTGAATAGTCGGCAGCATAAGTTTCGTTAAGTCCTGAGGTTGTGTTACTGCCTGATGTTTTACCGGCATAACCAAGGTATGTGCCAGTTGCAACACTCACAAAGACATATTTGTCATTGTCAAGCTTTTTGGTAACAAAGTATGCTTTATTGCCAACATTGCTATTGGTGCTATTTACCATTAATCCTGTAGAATCCATGTAGATTGGTAGTTCAGTGCCATCGTATTGAACGTTGGTAAACTTCACAATGTCGCCGTCTTGCAAGTAAGTGCTGAGAGTTGGTGCAGTGTATGTAATGTTTATAGTTCTGTTTGAGCTATCTACACTTATATCTCCCGTCAATCCGTATGCTGTTGGCACACTGAAAAAGCTACTTGTCACATTTGTGCCTTTGGCGAAAAAGAATTTTCCGCCGTTATAAACAGAGGTTAAACCAAGCTGAGCAGTAGAGTTGCATGTTACTTGAATTTGGTCTGAAGGATAACTTGTATTAATATTTTTGTTAATATTTACGGTGTAAATGTCGTAAGTGTCTTCAAGATTATCTACTTTAGATAATTGATATCTAACATTGCTAGCGCTTCCGTATCCACCAACAAGGGGAGATTCGCTGCAACCGCTTGCTTTGTAATACTCAAGGTAAGTACTGCCTGCCTTAATGCTAAAATCAGTGTCAGACCCTTTCACTATTGTGATGTCTGAGGCACTTGTTGAGGCAATAACCTGGCTGCCAATATAGTGGCCATTGATAGTCTGCACGTTATAATTGTCGGTAGTACTAGTAGGCGTTATATAAAAGTAGGTTGTTGCTTTAGCTTTGTCAGTAGGCTCTGCTGCAAATTTTAGCAAGTAGCATCCTTTACCACCACCGCTTGTCACCTTAAACTCATTGTTGGTGACTTGCACATAGTTCTTGCCAGCTGTTACAAGGGCTGTACCGTCTGGTTCTGTGCTCGTTTTTAACTTGATTTGATACCACCCAGCAGTAGAAATGTCTGAAATAGGAGTAAAGCTACTGCTCTGTTCAGTGTCTTGGGCATAATTTGGCATGACAACCATTGTTGCCATCAACACTGCGCTTGAAAAAGTAAAAATGCTCTTCATATAGCTATAATTAATTATAAATTATTCTACTATTAGAGTTATAAATTCTGCGCGAATAGAACATTTCCCCCCACACTATCTAAAGGTCTGCGATGGAATACTTATGACCTTTAGTTTTTTCATATCATCAAATCTAATCAGTTCGTATCTGCAGATATTTCTAAATGAAATATATATTGTTTTTAATTACAATTGTAACACAATATAATGCGTTACAAAAATAGTTAGATAATTTTTAAATCCCCCCCCCCGATAGTTAAATGATGTAAATAAATAAGAAAAAGTGAAGGATTATGCCGAAACGCAATGATATGATGGTACAAAACATCCCAAATGCAATATTAAAGTACAAAATACTGCATTTGGGATGTTGTAAAAAAGAATAGATTGTGCGTTATACTTAGGGCTATGCCTTTCTGAATATGCTAAAGTTTACACTTCCATATGCTCTATGTTCTACAAAGTCAGCCCGATTGCTGAAATCGTAGTTTTTGCCATGTTCAAGCACAAAAAGAGCCTCGGACTTGAGCAAGGTTGAGTTCATCACGCGGTCAGGAAGTTCGCCAAGTTCGGGCAGGGCATAGGGTGGGTCGGCAAATACAAGGTCGAACGACTCGCGGCATCTATCAATGAATTTTAGTGCATCACCACAAAGCGGTGTCCAAGCATCGTCGTCAAGTGTGCGTTGGCACTGAGAGATGAATGCAAAGTGACGACGGTCTTTCTCAATGGTAACAACACGCGGACAACCTCTTGACAATAGTTCGAGCGATATGCTACCAGTGCCACCAAAAAGATCGAGGGCAGTGGCATCTTCAAAGTCGATGTATGCACGCAGCACGTTAAATAGGTTCTCTTTAGCAAAGTCTGTAGTGGGGCGTGCCTTGAAGGTACGTGGCACTTCAAAGTGGCGCCCTTTATATTTTCCTGTAATTACTCTCATGTGTTGTAGCTACTTAGGTATGTGTTATTATCAAACTTGTTGGGGGATAGGCGCACGACCAGATGGAGTGTGCTTTACCGCTGGTTGAGCAGTGCACACATAAGATCGTAGGGCACTCCCTCTGTGCAACTTACAATGTTGCGGTTGAACTCTGCAGCAGGATTGATGGGATATACGCGTGGGGCATATTTTTGCAACTCATTGATAACGGGGTCGCGCAACGAAGGTATGCCTGCAATGAAAATGGGGGTTTTGTTGAGGTCGAGCGAAAGGTTGTGGGCTATGTTCAGCACGTAGTAGTCTACATCTGTAAGCGTGTGTACGGTGTAGGTATTCTGCATGATGAGGCGGCTATCTTCGAGCACTATAATGTTGATAACTCCATCGTGCGTATAAACAAATATACGCTTATCGTTGCTCAAAGCCAAGCCTTTTTTGGCAAAATGTTGCACTACAGAGGTGAGTGCAGCGGTGTAACGTACTTCGCCAAAACTCTCTTCGATGGCTTGGCATGTAGTCTCAAAGAGCGAAAACAAAAATACGAGGTTCGAGGCGGGTACGGTGTCGTAGAACACTCGGCTCTGATGTTTCGGTGTAAAACAAAAGTTGTGGTAAACCTCTGCATCTTCTTCTTGGAACTCGGCTAAGGGTACTGGGGTTACAGGGCTATTTACGAGTATTTCAACTTGATTGATGGGTTGCTTTAGAAGTTCAACTTGCTGCATGGCTGTGCGTAAGTTGATTGTAAGAGATACCTGCGGCTTCACGTGAAAGGGGTAGAAGTCGAATGTAGTAGGATTGTTTGCTTCGTAATGAGCAAAGCAGATGTCGGTGTCGGAAATGCGAATGTAGAGGTTCAAGTGGCGTGAAAACTTATTTATTTTCTTGATATAATAGTATAAAGTGAGATGAGAACAATGCGGAACATTAACGAAGATGGCGCTTGAAAATGCGCATGTTGATAAGTGCAAGCAACACTCCTGTGCTATTGGCTAATACATCCATCCAATCACCTGAGCGATAGCTGGTAAAATACTCTTGCGCCAACTCTATCAATCCACTCATAATGATGGGCGAAACTATTGCAACGAGAAACTGCTTAAGTTTGCTCCATTTAGTATGACTAAGATTGTATTCAAGCCAAAAGACGCTACATGTGCCGCAATACATGGTGGCATGTACCACTTTATCAAAGTTGGGAATACTTCCAAGCAAGCTAACGTGTGGGGGACGGAATAGGCATAAATACCATATCAATGCCACACAAACAGTGGTAAATGGAAATAATTTAAGAACATTCCTATTCATGCTTTTACCAAAATTTATTTTGCTGCTTGTTGTATTCAAAACCTGCTTGTGCAAGTTCGGTTTCAAGTTTGTTGCGGTCAATGTGCATGTCCTCACAAAGGGCATCAAGTGAGGGGTATTCGTCGCGTAGCTTAGTATTTATGACACTGAAAAGCATCATTGGGTCTTGTGGAAGTGACATATAGTGAGAATGTATGATATTGTTTTAATTATTGTTGAAATCGCTGCAAAATTACGGCTTTATTTTAGTTGTGGCAAGTTTTATATAAACTGTTCGCATCTGCTTAAATAAACATAAGGAACACACAAACTTGATGCTATGCTTTTATAGTGTTTTTGAGGGCCAATTAACAAGATAAACGCGGTCGGTGGTGCGCGTAAATGCGGTGTAGAGCCAACGTAAATAGGCTACTCCTAATGCTTCTTCGGGCACGAAACCTTGGTCTATATATACTCTTTGCCATTGTCCACCTTGGGCTTTATGGCAAGTTACGGCATAGGCATATTTTATTTGCAAAGCGTTGTAGTAGGGGTCTTGCCGTAAAGCTTTCATGCGATCTTTCTTTAGTGGAATGTGCTGATAGTCGGCAAGAACTTGCTCGTAAAGAGAGTTGCTTTCGGTTGATGTAAGTGATGGTGACTCAGATGTAAGTGTGCTAAGCAAAACGCGGCAGTCAATTTCAAAGTCGGCATAATCGGGAAAACATAAGGTGGCATCGGCAAACATAAAGCCATATTGCTCGTGCACATTTCGTATGCGCACCACCTCGGCAGTGTCGCCATTGGCTATGAAGTCAAAAGGCATGCGTTCGCCCTGTGGCAAGGCTTTGGCACACTGTTCTGCCCAGAAATAATTATTCTTAACAGCCATGATAATATCGCCACGTACCAGTTGTTCTTCGCGGTCGAATATTTGCGCACGTATGCCGTTGTTATATATATTGGCGCGTTTGTTTGACCGTGTAACAACGATTACACCATTCACACCAAATTCTTGATAATCTGTAACAAGGCTTTCTATGAGTTCGTTGCCTGGCAAACTTCTTACTTCTCCATTGGGGTGAGTGTGGATGGGAGGTATGCCGCTAAAGGGTTGCTGCATGAGGGTACGGAGCATGGTGGCCTCTGATAGTACGTCGCTTTGCTTGCTTTGTCTCACCACTTCGGTAAGGTCGGCACTGCCAACTGTAAGTCCATATTGCTTAAGAAAATCATTGTTGAGAGCATAGCTTTCTTCTTCGCCAACGGGAGGTAATTGTGCCTTATCGCCAACGAAGAGTAACCTACATCCTTCGCCCGAATAAACGTAACGAATAAGGTCATCCATAAGTTCGCCAGTGCCAAAAATGCTTTCGTTTATTCCGCCCGTTCCGTGGCTTATCATTGAAGCCTCGTCTACAATAAAAAGTGCATGGTGCAACTTGTTATATCCTAATGAAAAACGAGTGCTTTCGCCTTGAAACGTTTGCTGACGATAGATAGCGCGATGTATTGTATAGGCCGAACAACCTGCATGATGGGCAAATACTTTGGCAGCCCTTCCGGTGGGAGCAAGCAACACAACGTTGCGTTTAAGCATTGTCATCACTCTGACCAAAGCTCCTACTAAGGACGTCTTACCCGTACCAGCATACCCTCTCAAAATACATGCAGCGTCACTTATAGGGGTGCTAATAAAGTGAGAAAGCAGTATGGCTGCTTTCTTTTGTGAGGGGGTGAATGGATATTTAAAGTTCTGAGCTATGAGGTTATATATTTCGTCGCTTATTGTCATTTATCAATGTATAATGGAATGGACATATCTGTCAATGCCTACTACCTATCTTGTTTAGCCTTTAACGTATATATGGCATACAAAGTGATTACAACGAAACAGCATAAAGGAACAGAAAATGCTAAAGCCATACTAACGTTATCTGCTATAAGCCCCATCAAAATAGGTGCTATAGCACCGCCAACAATACTCATTATCAAGAACGAAGATGCCATCTTGGTGTTTGTACCAGCATTGCTAAGTGCTAATGCAAAGATTGTCGGGAACATGATACTTTCGCATAGATAGCATAAAAAGAATGCTGCAACTCCTAAGTTAGCTGCTCCTGTGAGTAGAACAATCATTGAAAGTGTTGCTCCGATAGCACATGATAGTAGCACCTTTTCGGCACGTATGCGCAGCATGATAGCACTGCCTGCCATGCGTCCGATCATAAACAATCCCATACCGCCAAATCCTAACAATAGCGCAGCTGTTGATTTGTTGATAGAAGATATTTCTGTTACGTAATTTATGAAGAAACTATTGATACCTGTTTGAGCAGCTACATACAGAAACAATGCAATCAAGCCGAAGGTGTAGCTTTTAGTCCATAATTGTGTTTTGCTTTTGCAACAAGCAATTTCTTTTTCGTTATCTATAACTTCGGGTAACTTGATACGCGAAAATATAATAGCAACTAACAGCACTACAATGCCAATGATAGCGTATGGTGTGGAAATACTGCTTGTGTTACTGTCTTTTGAAAACACAAACATGCCACCAATAAGAGGGCCAACCATCCAGCCTAAGCCATTAAAAGATTGCGATAGGTTGATACGTCGTGCTGCTCCTTCTTTGCTGCCTAATACCGTGACATAAGGATTGGCTGATGTTTCAAGACATGCTAATCCACACCCAATGACAAACAACGAAAATAAGAAGAAGGGAAACGACAAAATATACCCACCAGGAATAAAAAGCAGTGCACCAATGCCATAAAGTAGTAACCCTATCAATACTCCCCAACGATAGCCAAAGCGTTTTATTATTTCTCCTGCAGGTATAGCCATTAAGAAGTAAGCTCCATATACAACTGCTTGCACCAAGGCTGACTCTGTCTTACTAATATGAAGCGAATCTTGAAAGTGCTTGTTAAGTATGTCTAATATGCTATGTGCAAACCCCCATAGGAAAAAGAGTGTAGTTACTAACGCATAGGGCCAAAAGTAGCGGTTATTATGAGTAGCTTTAATATGTTTTGTTTGATTGTTATTAACCATTTAAAATTATAGAATAGTAGGTAGATTAATAAGTGGTAAAATGAAGATTGTTCTTTATGATAGAAGTTTTGCAATCTCGTTAGTGGATAGCCCTGAAAGTTCTGCTATCTGTTCAACAGGCATATGCATGTCTAACATCTTTTTGGCTATATCAATAGCAGCTTTCTTTTTTCCTTCTTCTATACCTTTTTGCAATCCTTCTTTAATTCCTTCTTTAATACCTTCTTTAATACCTTCTTGCCTTCCTTCTTTAATACCTTCTTGCCTTCCTTCTTTGATTCCTTTTTCGTATCCTTCGGCATGTCCTTCTGCAAGTCCTTCTTCTCTGCTTGTTCCGATAACGCTTCTTTGAAATCGTAGTGCTTCCATGTGGCGCTCGTAAGAACGGCGTTCTTCTATTGAAAGAGAGTCTATCCTAAGTCTTTCTCTCGCTTCTTTAAGGCCTGGTGCAGATACATCTTTCTCTATATTACCAGTCTTTAAAAATTTCATCCATTCGTCAATAGGAGTCTTTGAGATGCTATCAAAATCGTTTATGCGAAGTACATAGCATTCGGGAAATAAATCTCCAGCTTCTCTTTGGATAAGTTTGTCGTATTCATTTTTTTCTATGCCAAAGAACTTTTTGCTTTGAGTTACAGAAAGTTTAAGAATATCGTTGGTATTGTGCAAACCTCTGAATTCAGTTTTTCCATGATATACATAGTCTCCACCTTGTCCAAGTTCAAAGTAAACAATATTTATTGAGTATACTTTTCGAACTTTATCGTAATCATCTCCTAAGTTAATATAATCTGTTATAACCTTAGAAACGCCATAAAGCATGCGATGAAAGTAGGTTAGTTCGTGACAATTTTGTATTTCAATGATAGTAAGTTCTCCCTTGTCGTTTTCGGCAAGCATGTCTACACGATTGAATTTATCGTCCATATCGTCTTGATTACTTTCGCTTTCAAGAAATCTAACGATAGTGTATTTTCTTCCAAGTAAAGACGTAACCAATCCTTCAAGAACAGCGTGATTTGCTTTATCGCGCAGCAAGCGTTTCATTGCCCAGTCAAATCTTATATAGTGCTCCATGTGGTGTCTCTTAAAGATATTTAGCAGACACTTGTCTCTGATGACAAGTGTCTACTGATTATGTTGATATTCAATATATTCTTTGCAAATGTAAACAAAGGTTTTTGAACAAACAAATTTTAATAGCTGATAATACGTATACTATCTGAACATTGCGCGTAGCTTTGACATAGCCAATTGAGTATCGTGCTGTGCATCGAGCAATGTTGTACGAGCTGTGTAGAAGAAAGTTTCTTCAAGCAGATAATCAATAAGCGATATTTGCCCGCTATCAAGCGAGCGTTGCAATAAATAAAGACTACTTGTGTTGCTTAAATTATCCTGTAATTCTTTGGCTATGTTTGCAAGTGAGGTTACTTGTTCGTATTGTTTTTTTATCGCCAAATCTTGTTGTTGCGTAAGGTTGCAAACTTCTTGGCGGTCTGCCAATACTTGCGCTTCAGCTTGCTTTATCTTTTTCCGATTATTGCCCCATAGTGGAAGTGTAAAGCCTACCCCCAGTCCGCTGTACCTTTCATTGCCGTTGTATTCTCCTTGAAAACCTATTTTTAGTGTTGGGTATTTAAGAAGTTTGGCTATAGATAGTGCACGCTCGCTTACTTCTATATTAGCCTTTGCCATAGCAATTGAACTATTGTTGTCTTGTTGTGCCGAAAGGTAATTTAAAGAAGGTATTTGTGCCGTGTTAGCAAAGTACGACGTATCGTTAATAGCTATAGCCACCCCCCCATTTAATTGTTGGAGTGTAGCGTTAGCTTTTTGCCTTTCGCTTTGAGCTCTTTTAAGTTCAGCTTTGCACATTGAGATATTAAGTTTTACTTTATTGAGCTCAATAGCAGTGGCGTCACCTTTTTCATATTTTTTTGTGTAAAGTTTTAACAAGCGTTCAGAAGCACTTTCGCGTTTGGATAGTTCATTGCATAAAATGTTGTAATAAATCACATTAACCACAGTTTCATCTGCATTGTTGAGTACTTCAGCCAACTGTTTTTGGTAACTTCTTTCAGCAAGCGTGTTGGCTGCTTTAGCTTTCATTTTACGCTTACCCATAATTACGTCCCAATCAAGAGATTGCATCACCGAAACATTTAATTTATTATAATAGCAGTCTGGTGTGTTGAGTGAATAAGCCACATCCACGTCAGGGTCAGAAAGCCTTAGCTCAGCACCATTAGCCAATATTTGCGCTTTCATCTGTTGGTGCTGTGCTTTTAGCTGCGTATTGTTCTTAACGATTTCTTGCAATATGTTGTTAATCCGTTCGTTATTGTCAATATCATTTTGAGCCAATGCTTTAGTAGTAAAGCAAAGTATGAGCAAATATAATAATACAATGCGTTTCATTTTTCATTCGTTTTGATAGGTGCCATGATAGGCACAATAAATAGATTGAGAAGTGTGCTTGTAAGCAAACCGCCAAGCATAACTTTGGCCATAGGACTTTGTATTTCATTTCCAGGAAGATCACTCCCTAATGCCAATGGGATAAGTGCCAGTGCAGAGCACAGAGCGGTCATTAGGATGGGGAGGAGTCTATCAAGTGAACCTTTCATAATGATTTTTTTCTTTGTAAGTCCTTGCAAAGACAATTCATTGTATCGATCAACCAAGAGCATACCTCCTCGTGTAGCCATGCCAAAGAGCGATATAAAACCAATAATGGCAGGAATACTTACTACGCCCGTAGTGCAGAAAATAGCGAATACACCGCCAATAAGTGCCAAAGGCAAATTGAGCAATACCACAATAGCTTGTTTCCACGACTTAAACTGCATAAATAGCAAAAGCAGAATGATGCCAATGCTTACAACCGAAAGCCCTAAGAGCAATCGAGAGGCTGAGGCTTCGCTTTCAAATTGTCCACCATACTCTATATGGTAGCCTGTAGGCAACTTAACATTCTTTGTTATGCTCCGTTTCATATCATTTACAACAGATCGTATGTCGCGTCCGTTAGCATTGGCCGATACCACAAGTTTGCGTTGTGCATTCTCTCGATTAATGGTGTTAGGACCTGCTGTAGATATGATGTCGGCTACATTGTATAGTGGCACATGCTTACCATCGCCCGTAGCTATTAATACTGATTTTATTTTATCAATGGTAACCATCTCGCTATTGTCCAATCGCAATGTTAGGTCATATTGCTTGTTTCCCTCTTGCACTTGGCTCACTACCATTCCTCCCATGGTGGTGCTGATAAAGTCAGTAAATTGGGCAAGAGATATACCATATGCTGCAAGCATATTGCGACGTGGCTTCACTACAATTTGTGGTCGCTCCACTTGTTGCTCTACGTTCAAGTCTGCCACCCCTTCAATGTTTTGTGTGGCTTGCTTTATTTGCATACCAATAGCATGAAGTTGCGCCAAATCAGTACCAAACACCTTGATAGCAATGCTGGCTTTTGTACCCGATAGCATAGCATCAATGCGATGAGATATCGGTTGGCCTATTTCAACATTAACTCCAGGTAGCTTGCAGAGTTTCTGCCGTATGTCGTTAGCCACCTCGTCTTTACTACGCTTGTTTAGTTCAAAGGGCACTTCAAGTTCGCTCGTATTCACCCCCAAGGCATGCTCATCGAGTTCAGCTCGTCCTGTTTTTCGGGCAACGTCTTTCACTTCGGGCACTTGCAATAGTAGCTTTTCAGCTTCATTGCCAATACGATTACTTTCATCAAGCGAAATGCCTGGTAACGAACTAATGTTTATTGTAAACGAACCCTCGTTGAATGGTGGCAAGAATGAGCGCCCAAGCGTAAAGAACACAATGAGTGTAACAACTACTAAGGTGGCAGTTGATATCAGTATCCATTTAGATGCTTTTCCAGTGGCCCAAAGCAGCCATTTTGCGTAGTGATGTTTAAGCCAGCTAACAAGTTTGGGCTCATGCAATCTGAAACGCTTAGTATCGGGCGTATAAAGTTTACTTTCTGTAAGCAAATACGAGCATAGTACGGGCGTGAGTGTGAGTGCCACTAATGTTGAGGCAAACAACGAAGTGATAAAACTAATGCCAAGAGGCACAAGCATCTTTCCTTCAAGTCCGCTTAAAAAGAACAACGGAATAAAACTTACAATAATGATAAACGTAGAGTTAAGTATAGGCATGCGCACCTCTTTTGAGGCATTAAATATCACCATTCTTTTGCTTAATCTCTCGGCGGCAGGCTTAAGTCCATTCTCATGTAATCGTTTAAAAACATTTTCAACGTCTACAATAGCATCATCAACAAGCGACCCTATAGCAATGGCCATACCGCCTATGCTCATGGTGTTGATGTTAAGTCCCATCATTTGCAGAATAAGGATGCTTATGAGTAATGATAGCGGGATTGTTACAAGCGATATAAGCGTAGTGCGTGCATTCATTAAGAAAATGAACAATACTAACACAACAAAAATACCACCTTCAACGAGTGACTTCTTGATGTTTGAGATTGAGGAGTTAATAAAGTCTTTTTGTCTATAGAGATGCGTATTTACTTTTACATCCTTGGGCAATGCCAACTTAAGAGCCGCAATTGTGGTGTCGAGTTTTTCGGTTAGTTCAAGTGTACTCGTAGTGGGTTGTTTGGTTATGGTCAGTAGCACAGCCGGTTTGCCCGATACCGAAGCAACACCCGTTTTCGGACTTTTACATCCCATCTTAACATCGGCAATGTCTGAAAGCACAATAGGTTTGCCTGCACCATTGAGTTTTATTGGAGCTTTAGCAAGTTTATCAATGCAGTTGGTGCTTACCACTCCGCGTATGATATATTCATTGCCACGTTCGTAGTGAATACCCCCAGAAACATTTTGGTTCATCTCCTTGGTGGCTTCAACCACTTCATTGAGCGTCACTCCATGGTGGCGCATGCGTTCAGGCCGAAGAGCTATCTGATATTCCATGATGTCGCCCCCCATTACAGTTACCTGTGCCACTCCTCCCGTCGAGAGCAAGCGAGGCCTAATGGTCCAATCTGCCAAGGTTCGTAGCGAACCGAGCGATGTCGTGTCAGCTGTCAAGCCTATAAACATTACCTCGCCCATAATGCTCGATTGTGGTCCCATAGTGGGGCGTCCCACCCCATTAGGAAGGCTGTTTTCGATAGACGAAATCTTTTCGCTTACGATTTGCCGATCTCGATAAATGTCGGTTCCCCAATCAAATTCAACCCATACAACCGAGAAACCTGTAGTGCTTGATGAGCGCACTCTGCGCACGTCTGTAGCACCATTTACGGCGGTTTCGATAGGGAATGTAACCAAGCGTTCCACCTCTTCAGATGCCATACCATTAGCCTCGGTCATGATAACAACTGTGGGGGCATTAAGGTCTGGAAAAACGTCTACATCCATTCGCCATGCGGTCCAGCATCCCACAACGATGAGCAACAAACTCATCACAATAATGAGTGGACGATTGTGTAGTGAAAATTTTATGATTTTATTTAGCATAAAGTAAATGTCTTTAATTGCTTGTGTTTTTTATAAAAATCATCCTTTGTTTCATGATGATGAGATGTGGATATCTAGTGCGAATGTCCCTCGGGCACCGAAGTTGCATTTGCAGCCAGTCTCACGTTGATAGTTCCTTGGGTCACAACGATGTCGCCCGCTTTCAGTCCGCTCTTTATTTCGGTGCGTATGCCGTCGGTCTGCCCTATTGTTACCTCTGTTCTTTTAAAAGCATGCTCATGCGCTTGCACGTACACAAAGTACAATCCTTGTGCCTCTGTGATAGCTTCATTCGGCACAGCCAACACGTTGTTGCGCTCCATGCCCGTCAAGAACACGTCAGCATAGCTACCAGCAATGATATTGCCTCGGTTGTTCAATTCAAAAATCAAGGGTACAAAACTATCGTTATTGTTAGATATGTTACCCTTAACAATGAGTTTTCCACCAAGTTCTTTTAGCGAGTAAATGTGCTTGTTGTCGTCATAAGCCATCCTAAAATTGGCCGACTGGATATGTGGAAGTACGTTGTAAAAACGTTCTGGAAAATCCACTTTAAGTTGTAGGCGTACATGCTGCGTGATAGTTGCAAGAGGCTGTCCCATAGCCACATAATCGCCTGGCTTAACGAGTACGTTTTTCACAACCCCGCTAATTGGTGCTACCAGCGTGCGCGTTTCAGCAACATTGCCCAAACTCTGTGCAGTTGATAGTGCCGACCGATAGCGTTGCTCGGCATCTTCAAATTCTTTCTTTGATATAATACGTTCGGCTACAAGCCCTTTAGCACGTTCTAACGCTTTTTTAGCCGCTACAAGTTCGTTTTGGGCAGCTGCTGCGGGATTTCCATTAGCCAATTTTTTAGCGTCTACCACGAAGAGGCTGCGCCCCTTTTCCACTTTTGAGCCTTCGGCTATAGGCGAACCTACATAGTGTACAATGCCCTCCATTGTAGCAGTCATAGTAACTTCGGCGCCAGTAGCGGGCAGAATTTGTCCGCTTGTTTCAATCACTTCGGCAAATGTCGATGGTTGTAGTATGGTAGTTCGAATGCCGTAGTCTTTAATCTGTTGGGCAGAGAGTTCAATGTCGTCTGAAGCATGTTCGTGTTCATCGGCATGCTCGTTTTCTTCGTGTTCGACGCCCTTGCTGTGGTTGCTACACGCCCCAAAGAGCATAGCTGCAGAACATGCTATGCTCATAATAAAGTATTTAAATTGCATTTAAAAAGTCGTGGTTAAAGTGTTGATAACAATGTATACGTATCGCTATGCAAACCCGCTATGGTATGGCAAGTTTGCAGCGAAATAAAAGTTTAAAAATAATGTTGTTATCTACAAGGAGGTCCACGACGAAGCACTTGTTTGCTACATAAGCAAACAAGCTGAAAAGCGGATGGTGCATGTTGCACCTTATTGTTAATGCTATTAAGCAATAAGGAAAATGCAGTTGCAAATAATCCGTAGTTATAGAATGGAAATAGAGGTTTTGTGTGATTTCCAGTAAACGTATACGCCTTCAGAACCTTTGTTTTATGAGTAAAATAAAGGCAAGAATGCGCACCATCTTTTTGTGCATGTTGGGTGTGAGCATCGTTTATATTCCCATCATGCTAGCAAACTTCGTCTACCCAACAAACAGCCCCATCAAGATGATGATGGTGGGGCATAAGGATGAGCATCAACAGTGTTACCACCATTAATGCTACTTTGAGTGTAGTTTGCCTGTTTTTTTTCAATGCAGAGAGAAAATGAATTTGGGGTAGAATAGACAATCCGAAACTGAATGAACAGCCCCCCCCCCTTAACTAAAGATAAAAACTAAACCAATAATGGATATGAGCAGGCCTATGCAACCATAGGTGATGCTTAGCTTTTCGTAGCCTCTGCGCCATGCATCGAGCGTAAAGAAGAAACTTGCCGTAGGCACAAGCCACAATAATTGGGTGGCAATATAGAGCAAAAAGCGAAGAAAAACGTTTTCGCTTGTGCCTATAGGATGCCCTCCAAATAGGTATAGCGGACAAGCGAGCAGTGGCACCAAACTGAGAAATGCCAATGCCAAAAGCCATTTGGGAAATTCAGACATAATTGGTTGTTCCCCTATAAGGGGGAAATATGTTATTCTTTTTGTTTTTGAATAGAAATGCGTTGCTTTTATTAAGGATAACTCTTAAAAGAGAGCCTATGTGCCCACTCTTAAATGCTAAATGTTTTAGCTACAACACGTTGTTTGCCCGAGCCAAAAGATATGGTGAATTGCAATGGTTGCTCCTTTAGCTTTTTGATGGGCACGATGGCGGCCTTATATCTGATGCCTTGTCCCGGCAACACGCTTGCCACCGAAGCTGCTGATGATATGGCCACCCTCGAACTGTTGCAAGTAATGTTGGGTGCCACGTTGTAGAGCGTTTGGTTGCTGCGGTTATAGATGTCAAATACAATAAAGGCTTTCTCGTTGTTGTCGAGTTTGCGGTTGTTGTTAGCATCTAAAAACTTAACGTTGGTCACCTCTAAGCAAGCAAGGTCTGAAGTTGCAGCTGCAGGTATTTTTTTATACGTATCGCTGTTGTAAGTGTCAAACTGCACGTTACTGTTGCCATAGCCATACACGTCGTCTTCATTGCTCGTCGATGTGTTTGGGGATGTGTGGCTTTTATGTTGTTTTTTAGCATTGTTGTGTGTAGTGACGGCGGCACCAATAGCACCACCAATCACCATACCCGCTAAGGTGCCCTTGTCGGCACCTCTTGGTCCGTTGGTAATGCCCCCAATGCTTGAGCCCAACATGCCGCCTACCGAACTACTTGAGAGTATGGTGCTATATTGGCTATTGCTGCATGATGAAAGTACTATTGCACCACACATGAGTGCAACTGAAATGTGGTTTAGTTTCATTGCTTTTAACGCTTATTTCACAACGATAACCAAGTATTTGCTCACGCTCCAAAACGTTTTAGGATTGGTAATACGAAGTGTATATTGTCCCTGTGCGTCCTTGTCAAGCGAGTAAGAACCCGCTGGATGGTTAGTCATGAGCTTAGCACTCTTAGAGTAGAGTTTGATTGTTTTGGTCACGCGCAAGTCAATACGCGTAAAGTAATCCTTGTTGAAGTCATTGCCTTTGAGCACATCTTTACGCTTCAAAATGCGTTGTTCGCGCAACTCGCGATATGTGCCAAACACGTAGTAAGCAGTGTTGAGTTCAGCGTCTTGAGCGGCAACCGTTCGCGCTTTCTCTTCGTTCTTTTGCGTCAAATCGTTCACGTTGTTGTTGAGCGAGTTAATTTGTTCGCCTTGCTCAGCAATCTTGATATCCTTTTGTGCCAGTTGCTCGCGTAGTTCCTCAATCTCCTTGTTTTTATCGTCGAGTTGTTTGGTAAAGTTAGCCACCATCTCTTCAAGTTTAGCCTTGGTGCGTGCATCGCTTTGGTTTGACGAGCGCAGTTGTTGTTGTAGGTTGGCTATAAGTTCACGATTGAGTTTGAGTTTGTTCTGAATGAGCGCCATGTTATCGAGGATACGTTGCTTGTTTCCTCTTTCTCCCTGTCGGCTTTCAACGTTTACAATACCCTCGGCCTCGTTTATTTTGTCAAAGCCGTCTTGTATTTGTGAGAGTGTTTCTATCATATCGCTCGATTCGTTTTGCGACTGTGTAAGTGCTTGTCTGAGCGAGTCGATAGTAGCCGAACTCGTGTCCTTATTCTCTTGTTCTTTTTCTTTCTTTGTACTGCATGATGTGACAAACGAAAGTGTGCAGATAGCGGTAAGTAGCAAGATTAATTGTTTCATATCAGTGTTCTGTAAAAGTTATAATTAAGGGTTGATAGATAGTGCTTATCTATGTTTGTAATAGATAAGATACCTATTTCCTCTAAAGGTTTAATTACTCGCTTTTATTCTTCTTTTTAGGGGCATCAAATCCTTCAACGATGATTACAAATTCGCCTCGAGGCTCAGTTTGCTTAAAGTGTTCAAGCACTTCGGCAAGGCTCCCTCTCACGCTTTCTTCGTGGATTTTAGATATTTCACGACATGCCGAGCACTTTCTTTCAGCCCCAAATGTCTCTACAAATTGAGTAAGCGTTTTTACCACTCGATAGGGCGATTCGTAAAAAATCATTGTTCTTTGCTCCTCTTTCAAACTGCTGAGTCGGGTGGCTCGGCCTTTCTTTTGGGGCAAAAATCCCTCAAATGTAAAACGCTCACAAGGCAATCCCGAAGCCACCAAAGCGGGCACAAAGGCAGTAGCTCCAGGTAGGCATTGCACAGTTACACCGCGTGCAACGCAAGCTCTAACAAGCATAAAACCAGGGTCTGATATAGCTGGTGTGCCTGCGTCAGAGATTAGTGCCATCGTCTCGCCTGCAGCCATGCGTGCGGCAAAGGCATCGGCGGTTTGGTGTTCGTTAAATTTATGATGCGAAACCAATTGGTTTTTAATTTCAAAGTGTTTGAGCAGTATGCCCGAGGTGCGTGTATCTTCGGCTAAAATCACGTCAACCTCTTTCAAAATGCGCAATGCTCTGAGTGTAATATCCTCAAGGTTGCCCACGGGTGTAGGCACCAAATATAATGTTCCCATGGTGCAAATATATAGCTTATTTGAGATAGAACAAACAAAATGATGTGCTTTTCAAGCATTTTTTGAAATAGAATAGATATTTTTGCTTTTAAAATAAACTCATATTCACCAAAAATTAGATAAGCATGAACAAAAATACAGACACACAGCAGCTTAATGCGCCAGAGTCCCCCTCTTCGGCCTCAGATGCCCCCTTTAAGTTTGGCGGAAAAAGTCCTATCACCTTCGATAGGTTTATTCGTGGTTTGATAGCGCTACTATTGATTGCAACGGCTGGTGGAATGCTCTATTTTTTGAGCGGAGTGCTCATTCCTTTTTTTGTAGCATGGGTAATAGCCTATTTGCTCTATCCGGTTGTACGATTCTTGCAGTATCGTTGTCATTTCAACAATCGCATTTTATCTATCATCGTCACCTTGATTGTTACGATAGGTGTATTAGTAGGTTTCTTCTACATTGTTGTGCCGCCAATGATCGACGAAATGTTGCATCTCAAGGATGTAGCATTGTCTTATTTGCAGAAAGGTGCCGACAATTCAACCATTCCCGTTGCGGTACGAACTTTTTTACACCACCATGTAAACGAGTATAAAATAGTGGAATTGCTGCAGCAGTCTGACGTGGTGGATGCCATAAAAAACACTTTACCCAAGGTGTGGAATGTGTTGTGGAGCACGGCAGGCATAATAATGAATGTTGTTGCATCGCTTATAGCCTTGTTATACTTATTGTTTATCCTTACCGACTACGAGAAGTATGCCAATGGTTGGATAAATTTTGTGCCTCGTTCAAAACGTGCCTTTGCCGCCCAGCTTGTGGCGGACATTGAGCATGGCATGGCGGGTTACTTTCGTGGCCAAGCGTTGGTAGCATTGAGCAACTGTGTGATGTTCTCCGTGGGTTTTCTCATCATCGGTTTTCCTGTACCCATAGGTTTGGGATGCTTGATTGGAGTGATAAGTTTTGTGCCTTACTTGCAAGTGGTGGGCATTGTCCCTGCAGCATTGTTAGCATTGCTCAAGGCTGCCGAAACGGGCGAAAACTTTTGGTGGCTTTTATGCCTTGTTATTATTGTTTATTTGGTTGTTCAAGTGTTGCAAGACACCATTTTCACCCCACGCATCATGGGCAAAATTATGGGGCTTCCGCCTGCCATTATCCTACTTTCGCTCTCTGTTTGGGGCTATGCATTTGGCATCGTTGGGCTGATTTTGGCACTGCCCGTTACTACACTGTGCATATCTTACTATCGTAGGTATGTGGTAAATGGCAATGATAGCACACACCAAGCTTCGCTGCAAGATGTATCGGGCAGTTACGACCAACTCGATGAGGAAACTATTGCGGTAGAAAAGGCTGCAGGAGTGTATATCGACAAGCCAAAGGAAAAAATGCCAAACACCTCTTCGCCTGCAGATAGCATTACAGAGCAAAGTAAGGATAAATCTCTTCAATAACTATTGCACCTGCACTACAAAATCGTGAACTATTTTTGACATTTTGAATTGTTGAAATAGAAATGAAATGTTAATAAAATTAACAGCCGTTTACATAAAATAGCAAAATAGTGTTGCTTTAAAGTATACATACGCATGCAAGAGGTGTAAGAACACGTATCCTAATCCCCTAAGGATACGTGTTCTTACCCCCTAAGGATACGTATCCTAACCCCCTAAGGATACGTGTTCTTACCTCCTAAGGATACGTATCCTTATAAATAATGCTTACAAGAATTGGTTTGTTATAATACGTTTCTTGTTGATAATCAATGAGTTATGATAATGCTCTCAAAAATCGAAAAATTTCGTCAAAGGTTTTGTTTTTCGAAAACGATGGATTTATGGCGTTTTAAATGTTCCATCTCTATGCTTTTTGTATTGAACGCTTTAAAGGTTCGGAATAGTAAAAAAGAAA
>DJEH01000093.1 GCA_002431845.1 Prevotellaceae bacterium UBA5903
GCCACAGAAAGTGCTTCAAATGTGAAAATAAAAAGATCCATTTATATAATAATTTTGAACACCTACTTAAATAAAAAAACGATGATAACGACGGATAAGGTGGCGGTGGTAATACTCAATTGGAATGGTTGCAATATGATGCGCCAGTTCCTACCATCGGTGGTCGAACACTCACAACCCGAAGGATTAGTAATCGTTGCAGACAATGGTTCAACCGATGATTCGGTAGCTATGCTTCGCAATGAGTTTCCCGAGGTAGTTGTCGTTCAACTTGACCAAAACTATGGCTTTGCCGAGGGCTACAACCAAGCTCTTGCGCAGATTGATGCCCCTTATTACTTGTTGCTCAACTCCGATGTAGAGGTAACCCCCCATTGGTTGCAACCATTGTTGCACTACATGAATGCCCATCCCGAAGTGGCTGCTTGTCAGCCCAAGTTGCTCAGTCAGTGCAACAAACAAATGTTCGAGTATGCGGGCGGTGCAGGTGGATTTATCGACTATTTGGGCTATCCTTTTTGTCGTGGCAGAGTGTTTGATAAGGTTGAAGAAGACCACGGACAATACAACTCCATTTGCCCCATATTGTGGGCCACAGGAGCCGCACTCTTGATTAGGCGTACCGATTGGCAACAGAGTGGAGGACTTGATGGCAGATTTTTTGCCCACATGGAGGAAATAGACCTTTGTTGGCGTTTGCGTGCCCGTGGCAGACAGATTGTATGTGTGCCAACGAGCGTTGTTTACCACGTAGGCGGTGGCACACTCAATGCTGGAAATCCGCGCAAAACGTTTTTAAACTTCCGCAATAACCTACTGATGCTCTACAAAAATTTGCCCGACAACGAGTTGCATAGCGTTATGTGGCGTCGCAAATTGCTTGATATAGTAGCTGCAACCAAGTTCTTGCTCAGTGGCGATATTCCCAACTTTCGTGCTGTAATGAAGGCACGCAAGGAGTTTAAGCGCATGCGCAATGACTTTAATGCCGACCGCGCAGAGAATATGCAACTTGCTGTAGATGGTGGACGCAATATTCCGCAACGCATCAACAAGAGCATCTTGCTTATGTTCTACCTTAAAGGCGTTAAGACCTTTGCCGATATGCACATCTGCAAGTAAGTGTATGTGTTCAGTAAGCCATTATTTCGTAATAATTTTTGAATGCCTACTTAATAAATCTCTATAATCCCTAAAATCAGAATACATTGGCTGCTTTATATCTTATCCCCGTAACTTTAGGCGACTCGCCATTGCAACAAGTATTGCCCGCTTACAACAAAGAGGTAATCCTTGGCATAAAGCATTTTATAGTAGAAGAAGTTCGCACCGCTCGCAGATTCTTAAAGCAAGTAGACCGCAATATCAATATCGACGAACTCACGTTTTGCCCTATGGGCAAGCATGCCGATGTTGCGTTGTTTTCAAAATATCTTGACCCACTGAGAAAGGGCGAGAGCATTGGTGTTATTAGCGAAGCCGGGTGTCCTGCTGTGGCCGATCCTGGTGCCGATGTGGTGGCAATAGCCCAACGCGAGGGACTACGGGTGGTGCCACTTGTAGGCCCATCGTCAATATTGTTGGCCGTGATGGGCTCGGGCTTCAATGGGCAGAGTTTCGCATTTCATGGCTATTTGCCCATCAATCCTACCGAGCGTGCTAAACGTATCAAACAACTTGAAAACCGTTCGGCAGTTGAGCATCAAACGCAACTTTTTATTGAGACTCCCTATCGCAACCACAAGATGATAGCCGACCTACTTGCTACCTGCAACCCCCGCACGCGCCTTTGTATAGCCTCGGGGCTGACTACCGAACAGGAGTTCTTGCGCTCGCACACCATAAAAGAATGGAAGCAAACTCCGCCTCCCGATATAAACAAAATACCTACAATTTTTGCCATATATGCAGGGTAGGGGATAAATAATAGCAAGCTTACTTTTTTAGAATAATCTTTTCTTTTTGTAAACACAAAAAAATGCTTGACACAGTAGTTTTCGATTTAGATGGTACGTTGCTCAACACACTAAACGATTTGGCCAATAGTGTGAATTATGCATTGGCAAAACATGCACTTCCCACCCGCACCGTGCCCGAAATAAGACGTTTCCTTGGCAATGGCATACGCTATTTGATGAAGAAGTCTGTGGGCGATAATGTAAAAAACGATTGCGAGTTTGAGCCCGTCTTTCAAACATTTCGCTCGCATTATGTAGAACATTGTTTAGATACCACGCAGCCTTATCCTGGTATTATGCCATTGCTTAAAGACTTAAAGCAGATGGGTATAAAAATGGCTATCGTGTCAAACAAGTTGCATCCTGCTGTGCAAGAGCTGGCACATCGTTTTTTTGAGGGCTACATATCGTCGGCTGTAGGCGAAAGTCTTACGGTACGTCGCAAACCCAACCCCGATGCTGTGCTTGCAGCCTTAAAAGAATTGGGGAGCACGGCCAGCAATGCCATCTATGTGGGCGACTCAGAGGTAGACCTTGAAACCTCTAAAAACGCTAATTTGCGTTGTGCATTAGTCACATGGGGCTTTCGCGACGAGAACTTTTTGCGCGCATTGCCTTCGGCCGATAGTGCATTATTTGTGCATCAACCAGCCGAACTGCTCAACCTCTTTCAGAAGGGGTAAATGCTTATTTAAGCCAATCTTATTAATTTTTATTGAAGCATTTCAACAAAGAAATAATGAGTAATCACTTACAATTTCAAGCATAATCCTCTCTTTAACAATCATATCCCCACCAACTATGAGTATACTTTCTTCAATTTTCGGAACAGCTAAGCCTACCCCCGAACAACAATTCATTACCCTTCGCGACGACGGCGTAAGAGCCATGCAAATGAACGAACTGCCTTATGCCGAAAAGTGTCTTTTGGCAGCTCTCGAAATCAATGACGACTTGAAGACAAAAGGTTTCTTGGCCGAAGTATATTTGCGCATGAACAACAACGAAAAGGCGCTACCACTCTTGCAGTCTCTCGCAGCAAGCAGTGACGACACGCTCGAGATAGACTTACTATTGGCGCAAACCCAAGGCAAACTAAAAATGTATGATGCCCAGCGACAAACGTGTGCATCTGTCATGGCTTCACATCCACAAGAGCCCCGTGCGCTCTACCTTGCAGCTGAGGCCGACCACGGACTCTCTGACGATTTCATGGCTATTGCACACCTTACGCAGTGCCTTGCCATTCAGCCCAACTATAGCCAAGCACAGTTTTTACGCGCCGAGGTGCTAAAGGGCATGGGACAATGGAATGAAGTGTTGGCTGATGCTTGTCAGTTGGTCAAAGCCGATGCCGAAAACGTAGACTATCTTTTGCTTCGTGCCGATGCTTATGTAGCGCTTGCAAAGACAGACGAGGCTATTGCCGACTACCAAAAAGTACAGCAACTCAACCCCTTCTGCGACGATGCTGTGCTGCGACTTGGTAGCATTTATGAGCAAACATCGCAATGGGACAAGGCGCTACAACTCTACGATGAGGCCATAAACCTCCGTCCCGATTTTGCTGCTGCATATAAGGCACGTGGTGGTGTAAAAAATCATCTCAAGGACGTGACAGGTGCTGCAGCCGATTTAAAACGCTCGCTCGAACTTGCTCCAGAAAAGGCCACCGACTACGATGGCGAATATACTAACGTAGAAAACGAAATGAACGATCGCTACAAGCGCCTTAACCCTTATGCCTTTTAAACTTCATTTCGGAAAAATTGACCAATATTTTTTGTACAACTTTCGACTCAAAATAGAAGCAAAAAACTGCTTAGAAACGCGTCTTTAGCTACAAAAATAGCCTATTCATACACAAGGATACGTATGCTAACACTGTAAGGATACGTATCCTTAGCACTTAAGGATACGTATTCTTAGCATATAAGGATACGTGTTCTTAGCATATAAGGATACGTATCCTTGTAGTGTTAGCATACGTGTTTAAATATAGTTATATCGTAACTGCCTGAAAATCAATAACAAACGTTTGCTCTCATTATTGTGATTTTTTTGACGAGGCAACAGGTCGTCCCATTTTTTTTAAATCTCAGCGCATGCGTTTTCGCTATTTTAGGAAAAATAGAACAATGTGCAGTGCTTTTTAGTGTCCTTTCTAGCCCTACGCAAAACTTGTCTTCTAAAGGCGAAAATACAGAAACTAAATAGCCTAATGTTGATACAAAGCAAATTGACGAAGCAATAGTCAAGGCAGAGAAAGAAGGAAACACAGAAAAGTTGAAGAAGTTGTTCAGCCTTTCGCCCGAAGAACGTGATGCTTTTATGAGGGAGGAAATGGACCGACCTGCATACGCCCCCCTAAGGAGATGGAGAAACGTAAGCAGGACCTTATGGCGTGGAACTCTGGAAAGGTGTTTAACGGAACGTGCTATCCTATAAATCCTATAAGGTTGTGGAATGATGTGTATACCCAATTGGGGTATGAGGTAGGTACGGAGGTTCCTCAGTTGTTCTCTGATATTGTACCTACCACTGGTTTTGATAGCTATAAGTTGGTTGCCACAAATGGCAGTGTATTTTATTTTCCTACAAGGTCTACTAACACCTATAATGCTGTGGTGGATGAGATTGTGTATCAGACCAAAGTGGCAAATGCTGATGCAATAGAAGAGACAGCCCGCATGTTTGAGCAATGGGTAAACGACGAATTGTCACAACGAGGAGAGAAAAGTCCGTTCCTTACAGACGTAGACCCTTATATTGAAGAGCAATATGCACGGCATAACTATGAGATGTATAAGTTTTTGATGGGTGATAAGGCAATGCCTTATGAGGAATATAAGCAAACACCGCAAGCCCTTAATGGATTGGTATATTTGACAAGAGATGAGTTGCAGACATTTGGTAAGGACTTGAAGCATATCTTTGATACCATACAGCAAAAGGTAGATAAGGAAACAGGAAATACGCTTATGTATCACAAGGGTGATGTGGTATTTCCATTGAACCATGTAGAGAAACTTTGCGCGATGTTGTTATAGAGCATCTAAGAAAGCATGGCTTTAAGGTTATTACGGATGTTATGACGGGGCAAAGGGTGCTTGCGTTGGCAAAGGAAAAAGCACGGCTGAGTGCTAAAAAAAGAAGAGCACTTGAAACCGCGACGATAGCAGACGAGTCCACTAATAATGCCACAGTCGTTTCAAGTGCTGATGGTGTAAAGGTACAAAATAATCTTGAAACACTTGCACATAACTACAAAAATCGTCCTAATAAGACAAAAGGTTTTATAACAGATTTGTCACGTAGCCTTGGATTAGAGCAACATGAAGCAAGCCACTATGGAACATTTGAAACACGAGATGGTAGCTTAGTAACTATTCGCGTTAGCAATCATAATGCACGTGTATCTTTCTTTGATGAAAATGAAGAGGGTAATGGTATTAGCATTGTCATATCCAGTCATAGAAACAAAGGTCTTTTGAATGATGGAAGCGCGCATATTGTGGAATATTTTTATCCCAAACAATCTCTTGAACGCTCAGAAGTTAAGCCTTTGGTTGAAATAATCAAATCTGTTTCAGAGACTTTAAATAGCGGTGAGTTTAAAGACATCACAGGACTTGCACAACGGCAAGAGGTGAATGCCGATACCATTCGTGAGCATCGTGTATATCATGGCAGTGGTGCACATGTACGTTTCTTCCGCACTGCCGATGGTGATGCATACGGCTTTACGATTGGTGGTGAAATTTACATTGACCCAAGAATTGCAAGAAGTGATACAGCCGTACACGAGTATGCACACCTATGGGCAAGTGCTTTGAGAGCAGAGAACAAAAAGGAGTGGAAGAATGTAGTAGACTTAATGAAAGGCACATCGGTATGGGAGGAAATAAAGGAAAAATATCCCGAACTGAAAACGGATGATGAGATTGCCGATGAGGTTCTTTCCACATATTCTGGACGCAGAGGTGCAGAGCGTTTGCGTAAGGAGATGGACAAGGC
>DJEH01000003.1 GCA_002431845.1 Prevotellaceae bacterium UBA5903
TAAGCAAAATAAACACAATTAATAATCATCTAACAAAAAAACAACAAATCTATGTTCGAAGGACAACCTAAAGGGCTCTACGCCCTTGCCCTTGCCAACACGGGCGAACGCTTTGGCTACTACACCATGCTGGCCGTGTTTGTGCTATTCCTTAAAGCCAACTTTGGTTGGGAGGCTGGAACTGCAGGAGCTGTTTACTCAGTATTCTTGGCCCTTGTTTATCTTTTACCACTGTTTGGTGGCATGCTTGCCGATAAGATTGGCTATAGCAAATGTGTTACTACTGGTATCATTGTTATGTTCTTGGGCTACGCATTGCTCTCTATCCCCGCAGGTGCAGGTGCACTGGCAGCTACATTGATGTTTGGTGCACTCATCCTTATCAGTGTGGGTACAAGTTTGTTTAAAGGCAACCTACAAGTTATGGTGGGCGACCTCTACAACTCGCCCGAAATGCAAAGCAAGCGCGACTCTGCTTTCTCAATCTTCTACATGGCTATCAACATCGGTGCACTCTTTGCTCCTACTGCAGCCGTTAAGATTATGGAGTATGCACAGCATAGCTTGGGCGTGAGCGTGGCAGACTCTTACCACTACGCATTTGGTGTGGCATGTATTTCGCTCATTGTTTCTATCGGTATTTACTATGGTTTTCAAGGCACATTTAAGCAAGTTGCTGTATCAAATTCGAACAAGGGCAATGACAATGGAGCAGCCACTTCAAACGAACCCGAACTAAGCAAAAGCGAGGTAAAAGACCGCATTGTGGCACTTGTACTCGTGTTTGCAGTGGTTATTTTCTTCTGGATGGCATTCCACCAAAATGGTCTGACACTCACCTTATTTGCTGAAGAATACACGGCTACCCACGCTACTGGCGCCGAAAGCATGCTGTTTGATGTTACTAACCTGTTGCTTTGCATCTTCATTATCTATGCTTTATTTGCACTTTTCCAAAGCAAAACTGGCAAGGGTAAGACCATTTCGGGCATTGTTATTTTGGCTTGTTTGGCAGCCTTAGGCTACAAGTATAATGCTCTCACCCCTGAGGGCATCAACATTGAGGCTCCTATCTTCCAACAGTTCAATCCATGCTTTGTTGTGGGTCTGACACCTGTATCTATGGCCATCTTTGGTTGGTTGGCAAAGAAGGGCAAAGAACCCTCTGCACCTCGCAAAATTGGGTTGGGTATGCTCGTTGCAGGCGTAGGCTATGTTATCATGATTTTGGCTTCGCTCGGTATTACCTCTACCGAAGACAAGGTTTCTCCTAACTGGCTTATCTGCACTTACTTGGTACTTACCTTTGGTGAGCTCTTGCTCTCGCCCATGGGCATCTCGTTTGTGTCGAAAGTGGCACCTCCCAAACTTAAGGGTACGATGATGGGCGGTTGGTTTGTAGCTACAGCCGCTGGTAACTTGTTGGTTTCTATCCCTGGTTTCCTTTGGGGAAAGGTGCCCTTGGTGGCCGTATGGGGTGTGCTCGTAGCTCTGTGCCTCGTATCGTTTATCTTTATCTTTAGCGTAATGAAGAAACTCGAAAAGGTTTGCTAATCGGCAAAACTTATAAACACTGAAAAAGGCTGTTCAAGTTGCATTGAACAGCCTTTTTATATAATATCGGATTACCTATTTTCTATTCTAAATAAGTGTAACCATACAGCCCTGAGCGGTAGTTAGATATAAACTCTTTGCCTTCTTCGTTGGTTATCTTGCCTTCTTTCACAGCCTTGCTTACCCATGCTTCGAGGCGACGCACAAGACGCTTGGGGTCGTACTGAACGTATTCGAGCACATCGGCTACGGTTTCGCCATCAATGGTTTTGTCTATGCTATAACCGTTTTCGTCTACCGTTACGTGCACAGCATTGGTATCGCCAAATAGGTTGTGCATGTTGCCTAAAATCTCTTGATAGGCTCCTACAAGGAACACTCCTATGTAGTAATGTTCGCCCTCATGGAAGGTATGAAGCGGAATGTAAGAGGTTTGCTGATTGTAATTAACATAGGCAGAAATCTTTCCGTCGGAGTCGCAGGTGATGTCTTGTAAGGTGGCAGAGACGGTGGGTTTCTCGTTTAAGCGTTCGATAGGCATAATAGGGAATAGTTGGTCTATACCCCACGAATCGGGCAACGATTGGAAGAGCGAGAAGTTGCAGAAATACTTGTCGGCCATCATCTTGTCGAGCGTGCGCAACTCGTCGGGCACATGCTTTTGGTGGTGTGCCAATTCGCTTATTTCGCGCGTAATGCTCCAATACAAGCTCTCAATCTGCGCACGTGTTTTAAGGTCGATAATACCATGACGGAAGAGGTCGAGTGCCTCGTCACGTATGTCTTGTGCATCATGCCAATCTTCAAGCATTGAGCGTGGCGAAAGCTTGTCCCATATCTCAGTAAGGTCGTGAACCAATTGGTGGTCTTGCTCCGAAGGGTGGAAATCTTCGTTCATGTGGGGCATTGACACACTCTCAAGCACATCGACTATTAGCACCGAATGGTGCGCTGTGAGCGAACGTCCTCCCTCGGTAATAAGATTGGGATGCGGTATGTTGTTTTTGTTGGCTGCATCTACAAAGGTGTACACACAGTCGTTTACATACTCTTGAATAGAATAGTTTACCGAACTTTCGGAGTTGCTTGAACGTGTGCCATCGTAGTCTACACCCAAGCCCCCACCACAGTCAACAAACTCGATGTTGAAGCCCATAGCATGGAGTTGTACGTAGAATTGAGCAGCCTCGCGCAACGCTGTAGAGATACGGCGTATCTTGGTTATTTGCGAACCTATGTGGAAGTGAATGAGCTTTAAGCAGTCGTGCATACCCATTTCGTCGAGCATCTGCAAAGCTTGCAATAGCTCTGACGAGTTGAGTCCAAACTTCGATGCATCGCCACCGCTCTCTTGCCATTTGCCCGTTCCGCTGGCAGCAAGTTTAATGCGAATGCCTAAGTTAGGACGCACACCAAGCTTCTCGGCAGTACGCGCAATGGTGATAAGTTCGGGCAGTTTTTCAACAACAAGAAACACTCGTTTGCCCATCTTCTGACCCAAAAGTGCCAACTCTATGAAGTTTTGGTCCTTATGTCCGTTGCAGATAATAAGGCTATCACTGTCCATATTAGTGGCTAACACAGCATGCAACTCAGGCTTTGAACCAGCCTCAAGTCCAAGGTTATATTTCTTGCCATGACTGATGATTTCTTCAACAACAGGGCGCATTTGGTTTACCTTAATAGGGTAAATAATAAAGTGCTCGCCCTTGTAGTCATATTCCTCTGCTGCACGGTTAAAACAATCGGATGTTTTTTCAATACGATTGTCGAGTATGTCGGGAAAACGCAGTAGTACGGGGGCAGTGATATCGCGCGAATTGAGTTCGTCTACCACCTCTTTGAGGTCGATACGAACCCCATCCTTGCGTGGCGAAACGTAGGCATGACCTTTGTCGTTAATGCCAAAGTAGTTTACGCCCCAACCTTTTATATTGTAAAGTTCTTCAGAATCTTCTATTCTCCACTTACGCATAGTTTTGGTTATGGTAAAGATTTTTTTATTTCGTTAGTTACATATTCTATCTTATCGAACGAGTCGAGCACATTCACATCTATCACGTGTTTGGCCTTTTCGTAATAAGGCGAACGTTGTGCTATCTGCTCTGTGATAAAGGTGCGCAACTCTTCGGGCGACTTGTCTTTAAGTAGTGGTCGTTCGCTACGACTCATCGTAAGATGCTGCATAATGGTATCTACTGATGCCTTGAGGTAGAACACCTCGCCCACTTGGTTCATATAGTCCATATTGTCGAAAAAGCATGGCGTGCCACCTCCACACGACAGAACTACATCCTCAAACTCTGCCACTTCGTGTAGCATACGCTGCTCAAGGTCGCGAAAGTACGGTTCGCCTTTATCGGCAAATATCTGCGGTATCTTGGTGTGGAAACGCTCTTCTATATACCAATCAAGGTCGTAGAAGGTCTTGTTTAGTTCCTTTGCCAAATCGCGCCCTACTGTGGTTTTACCCACACACATATATCCTACGAGTATGATACTTTTCATTCGCTTTTCTTCTTTGTTGTGCGACGTGTGGTTGTCTTTTTAGTCTTCGAAGATTCGCTTTCAATTATCTGTTTGCATTCTTCAAGCGTAAGTTCTGTGGCACGTTCAGCATCCTTTTTAGGTAGTTTATAGTTCTTACCCTTATAAGATATGTAAGGACCCCAACGTCCGGCACGAACCTCAAGTTCGGGCTCTTCGGCAAATTGCTTGAGATGACTTGCAGCGTCTTTAGCTCGCTTTTCCTTTATCAATTCAATGGCTCTATCGAGCGTTACTTCAAGCGGATCTTCGCCCTTAGGGATAGACACAAACAACTTGCCCAACTGTACGTACGGACCAAAACGACCTGCGTTTACACGGACGTTCTGCTCTTCAAACTCACCTAAGTTGCGTGGCAATTTAAAGAGTTCAAGTGCCTCGTCAAGCGTTATGGTTTCAATGCTTTGGCCCTTTGCTAAATTGGCAAAACGCGGTTTTTCTTCATCGCTGGGTAAGCCTATTTGTGCTATCGGACCATAGCGGCCTATCTTCACACTTACAGGTTTGCCCGATACGGGGTCAGTACCCAATTCGCGCTCTCCTACACGGTGCTCGGTTTTTTGGTTGAGTGTGCGCTCTACTTGTGGTTCAAAGTCCTTGTAGAAGCCACTTATCATTTGTGTCCAATTTTCCTTGCCCTCGGCCACTTCGTCAAACTGCTTCTCTACGTTTGCCGTGAAGTTGTAGTCCATTATCTCAGGGAAGTATTGCATCAAAAAGTCGTTTACCACAAGGCCAATATCTGTTGGCACGAGTTTGCCTCGGTTGCTTCCAACCTTTTCTGTCAATGTTTCGGTAGTAATGGCATCATTTGTCAGGGTAAGTTGCTCATAATTGCGAGGGGTACCTTCGTCTTCGCCCTTCACAACATATTGGCGTTGCTGTATGGTAGAGATGGTTGGTGCATACGTAGAGGGGCGGCCTATGCCCAACTCTTCGAGTTTGTGTACAAGCGATGCCTCTGTGTAACGAGGCGGCTGCTGACTGAAACGTTGTTGCGCCACAACCTCACGACGCTGCAAGGTGTCGCCCTCTTTCATGGGCGGTAACAAGTGGCTTTCGTCAATTGAAGAAGAGGTTTGGGGAGTATCATCATCATTGCGACTCTCGTTGTATACACGCAAGAAGCCATCAAATTTCACGACCTCACCAGTGGCTTGGAAATGTTCTTCGGCACTACTCACCTGTATGTTCACTGTGGTTTTTTCGAGTTTTGCATCTGCCATTTGGCATGCAATGGTGCGACGCCAAATCAATTCGTAAAGGCGCTTTTCTTGCGAAGTACCCTCAATATTTCGGCGCGACATGTCGGTGGGACGAATGGCCTCGTGTGCCTCTTGTGCTCCCTTTGAATGAGTGTGGAAAACTCTGCGTTTGTGGTAGTCTGCCCCCATCATATCGGTGATAAGCTGGCTGCAACTGTTTAGGCAGAGGTCTGAAAGGTTCATTGAGTCGGTACGCATGTAAGTGATGTAACCCGACTCATAAAGACTTTGTGCCACACGCATGGTCATTGCCACAGGAAAACTCAATTTGCGTGCTGCCTCTTGTTGCAAAGTAGAGGTGGTGAAAGGTGGAGCTGGGGTGCGTGTTAGCGGACGCGTAGTGATGTTGTCTATCGTAAACGTTGCTTGCTTACAATCATTCAAAAATGCTTCTGCCTCAGCCTTGGTATCAAAGCGTTTGTTTAGTTCTGCTTTAAGCAACGACACTTTGCCGTCGGAGTTTTTCACCTCGAACAAGGCGGTAACTCGATAGTTTGATTCGGGCTTAAAACGCTGTATTTCGCGTTCGCGCTCTACAATGAGTCGTACCGTTACGCTCTGCACACGTCCGGCAGAAAGGCTCGGACGCACCTTACGCCACAATACGGGCGAGAGTTTGAAACCCACCAAACGATCGAGCACGCGACGTGCTTGTTGTGCATCAACAAGATTCAAGTCGATGTGGCGCGGATGCTTAATGGCATTGAGTATTGCTGGCTTGGTAATTTCGTGAAATACTATGCGGCGTGTGTCCTTAGGATCGAGTCCTAACACCTCTGCCAAGTGCCACGAGATGGCTTCTCCTTCGCGGTCCTCATCGGATGCAAGCCATACGGCTTCCGACTTTTTGGCTTGCGCCTTGAGTTCGCTTACAACTCTCTTTTTATCTGCTGGAATTTCATATTGTGGTTCGAATGTTTCGAGATCTACGCCAAAGTTTTTCTTCTTTAAATCGCGTATATGACCATAGCTTGACATCACTTTATAGTCGGAGCCAAGAAACTTCTCAATGGTCTTCGCCTTGGCAGGAGACTCAACAATCACTAAGTTCTTTTGCATAGTTTTCTGTTTTATGGTGCAAAAGTAGTGTAAGGTTGCAAAACAACAAAACTAAATGCTAAATTATTTGGCTTTCAATGCAATGCCTTTGCGCAATTATAATATAAATGATGGAAACATTTAAAGCTATATCCAGCAAGTAGATATTAAGGACTTTATTAATGTTTAAATTCTGTGCATAGTGCCCTAAATCTCTATTGTTTATATAAAAAGTACATGGCGCTACGCTATTTATCAGCATAACGCCATGTACTTATTTATGTATATAAGTTTTTATATAAGTAGGTATTCAATATTAATTTATATGTCTAACATTAATTGATATGAATTTTAAGCACCTACTTAACAAGTGCTAATTAAGCAAGGAGTTGCTTAACGAGTGTAGAGATAGCCTTGCCATCGGCACGACCCGCAAGTTTTTTACTTGCAGTGCCCATCACCTTGCCCATATCCTTCATGCTTGTAGCTCCTACCTCGGCTATAATGGCCTTGATTTCGGCTTCAAGTTCTTCGGCACTAAGAGCCTTTGGCAAGTATTCGTCAATGATGTTGGCTTGTGCTTCCTCTTCCTCGGCCAAGTCGGGACGATTTTGCTCTTTGTAGAGAGCTGCTGTATCGTGCCCTTGCTTGGAGAGTTTAGCTAATATTTTTAAAGCTGCAGCATCCTCCAAAGTATCGTTGGCACCTGGAGCTGTTTTAGCCTCAATAAAGAACTTTTTAACGTTGCGCAATGCCTCCAAACGGATTTTATCCTTTGCTTTCATTGCGGCAATAATGTCTTTGCTTACTTTTTCAAAAATATCCATTGTTAGCAATATTTATTGGGCGGTTCTAAATATGTTGT
>DJEH01000070.1 GCA_002431845.1 Prevotellaceae bacterium UBA5903
TTAGAGTCGGTGTTACAAACCACAAAGTTCACATCGTGAATGCCTTCACGATACATATGATTAACGGCATTGCCACCGCCACCACCAACACCTATCACCTTGATGATAGAAGGAGTAGTTGTGGGTATGCCCATATCTATAAGGAGGTCGTTATTATTGTTGTCTTCTGCCATTTTCTTGCTAAAATATTAAGCGTTTTCGTCGTTTTCTTTCACGAAATTGCCAAGCCAATCGCCTGCTTTTTTAAAGAAATTTGAAAACTTCTTCTTTTTCTTTTCTCTCTCTCTCTTACGGCGCTCTTCTTCCTCTTGACGTTCTTTCTCGGCGCGTTTTTGAGCCTCAGCTTCGGCTATGCGCTTGGCTTCTTCCTCGATTTTCTTTTTCTCTTCAGCCACTTGCTCTTCCTCAGCCGATGTGCGATGCTCTTCGTCGTTTACGTCCTCAAAAAGGTCGGTAGGTTGTCCGATTCTGCCCCCACAGCAGTTTTCATTGCCCTTGTCAATAAGAGCTATGACTGCATTACAATCGCCGTCGCTATTCAAGCCAGGGTAATCTGATGAGCGCAGAGCAATGCGAATATTGCGAACAAAACGCATTTTCTCAAACTTCAATTCGCGTGCAAAAGCCTTGTCGATATTCTTAATGTGTGATGCCCCACCCGTAATAATAAGTCCGCCAATAAGTTGAGCTTTGTCGTATTTCGAAATTGAGATTTGGTTCTTAATGTTAAGGATAATTTCCTCAACACGAGCTTCAACCAATCCGCTAAAATCATCGAACGGAATAGTTCTGCCATCGCGCAAGGTGATAGGCTTATGATTTTCTTCATCGTTGGTCGAGATAGCAGAACCATACTTTATTTTCAGCTCTTCAGCCTCGTCATCTTCAATTTGCAACGACATAATGTCGCGGTTGATATTGGCACCACCCAAGGGTATGACAGCCAAATGGCGCAACAAATTATTCTTGTATACAGCTACCGAAGTAGTTTCGGCCCCCATATCTACAAACACACATCCCGAACGTTTTTCGGGTTCAGTTAGCATGGTATCAGCCAGCGTTTCAATAGTAATAGGCAGTTCTGCAATGGTTACACCAGCACTTCTAAAGCAGTTACGTATTTCTTCACGAATGCTTGAGTTAGCCACAACATTTAAGAAATTACCCTCAACATTATCAGCAATGATGCCCACTGGTTCGTTTGTCACCTGCGTACCGATATGGTATTCTTGTGGAACAACATCAAGAATGTCGCGGTCGCCATTGGCTGAGTTGCGGTTCTCTTCATACATGGCATCAATCATTTCTTGAGTAATCTCTACCTTAGAGTCGAAATGACGAACCACGGCTTTAGCAACAGTGTGCATACCCATGCCACCGATGCCCACATATATGCGGCTGATGCTTTTTTGCAGCTTTTGCTCCATCTTGTCTTTCATGCTAATGAGGCACTGTGTCATTTTGCTGACATTGTTTATACGCCCCTTTCTGATGAAAGTGGTTGAAGGCTCTTGAGCGAAGGCAAGCACTTGAATAGCACCATCAGGCTGTTTGCGTCCAGCCATGCAAGTAACCTTAGACGAGCCTAATTCAATAGCTACTATAAAGTTGTCTTCCATTTAATTATGTCGTTTTTTTATTTTCTAAATATAGTGATTATAGAGGAACTATGTGCTACATACACCCTCAATAGGGGGGGATGGGTACGAGCATAATGAAGTGTTGATATATAGCATTATTGCTCTTTAGCTTTGCGTCCCACTATTTGAGATAAATGTTCTACAGATATTTCTGCATATTTGTTCCACCCCACTTGGGGTAGCACCTTTTCATAAAAGGCATAGAGATTTCTAAACTTTTGGCTGATGCTATCAGTATTGCCAAATGCAATGATATGACTGCCCACACGCGGCACCATTTTAACCTGTTGATGTGGTGTCACATAGATTTGTTCTATTTGGTTGTTCCAAAAGTCGTCGTCGCGTAAGAAGCGTCCTAACTTCACAAGTTGCTTCGAGGCATACTGCCGAGATATGTTGCCTGTAGCCACAATCAAGTCTGCCGAATAGCCTTGTGGGTTCATCACGTTTCCCTTGCTATCTATATAGTAGTCGTCGCCATTATCGGCTCTTACTCTTAGTAAGGGAAGGCGCTGTTGGATAAGCACATTATAGATTCCATTGGGCGACTTGTAGCATGATACAGAGTCAATAAACGAGTTCTTTTTCAGTACTCTTTCGATTGCTACACCATCAATTTCGTCCATTTTTTTGCCCACAGGATACTGCCCTGATATTTGCAAAAGGTGGTCTGCCTCATCGCGCGTAATAAAACCGGCATGCGAGCTATCGGCTATAGTAAAATTTACTTGCTTGCATATTGTAGTATCGCCATGCTGTGTAAAGTTGGCAAAGGCGAAGCCAAGATAAACAATTAGTCCTGCCAAAAGCAGTAGTTTTATGAACGTCTTCATGCAACCGAATTGTAAGTTATTTACTTAACAACCTGAAAAGTAAAAGGTTTATTTGCTCTCTTTACTCTCTAAGATAGCCTTTATCTGAGGTATGTAATCTACAGCATCACCAGCACCCAATACTACAAGTACATCAAAATCTTCGTTGGCCACAAATGTTGGTATATCGGCCTTGTTGATTAGATGCTTTTCAATGCCAGGTCGTAAGTTATCGTAGATAATTTGGCTTGTTATGCCAGGTATTGGTTTTTCGCGAGCGGGATAAATTTCAGTGAGTATCACCTCGTCGAGCAATGACAAACTTGCTGCAAAATCTTTGTAGAAGTCGCGTGTGCGAGTGTAGAGATGAGGTTGGAATATAGCCGAAATTTTTTTGTCATTAAACACTTCACGAATAGAGAGAATGCTCTGTTTGATTTCGGCAGGATGGTGAGCATAGTCTGAGAGGAGCACATGTTTGTCGGTGCGTAGAGCAAAGTCAAAACGGCGGTCTACACCAGCAAAGGTTTTCATACCCTTGCGTATTTCGTCTGTGCTTGCACCAGCTATTTGTGCCAAAGCCATAGCAGCAATACCATTCTCAATGTTGATACTTACTGGTACGCCAAGTTCCACTTGAGGAATATTGCCTAAGGGCGATATAAAGTCGAAAACGATGCGTCCGTTGCCTATTTGTATATTCTCGGCATGAAAGTCGCCTTCGTTGCGGTCGTAGGTGTAAGTTTTCACGCCCTCCTGCGGGTTTGGCTTCATCTTGAGGTTACGATGAATGATAAGCGCGCCACCTGGTTGGATAAGTTCGGTGTAGTGGCGAAAACTTTCAAGGTAAGCCTCTTCGGTGCCATAGATATCAAGGTGGTCGGCATCGGTAGCTGTGATAACTGTGGCAAAGGGGCGAAGATGGTGAAACGAGCGGTCGAATTCATCTGCCTCAATTACCACATACGGGCTGTTTTTGTCAAGCAAATAGTTAGTACCATAGTTCTTGGTTATGCCTCCCAAAAAGGCATTACATCCCACATGACTCTCGTGCAAGAGATGTGCCGCCATAGATGTTGTAGTGGTTTTTCCGTGTGTGCCTGCCACACAGAGTCCCTTCATTGTGCGTGTGAGTGTACCCAGCACTTGGGCACGCTTCTGTATGTCGAATCCGTTTTCGCGGAAGTATGTAAGTTCTTTATGTGTGCTTGGTATAGCGGGGGTATACACCACGAGCGTGTGTTCCTTGTCCTTGCATTCTTGAGGAATGAGGTCGGGGTTATCTTCATAATGGATGTGTGCACCTTCGGCACAAAGTTCCTCGGTAAGTGGGCATTCGGCGCGATCGTAACCACCTACAAATAATCCTTGCGACAAGAAATAGCGCTCAAGTGCGCTCATACCGATACCACCGGCACCAATAAAATATACTGACTTCATTTTGTCTTATTTAGCAATCAGAGAGGGGTTTAGCCGTGCATTTTAGGCGCAGACAGATAGGTCTGCACCATGTCAATCTATCGCTACATGCTATACCCCTCTCGTATTTTTCTCGTAAAATATAAAATCTTATGTTTATTTGCCTTCAGCTAGTTTTATCACCTCGTCTGCTATGTCTGACGCTGCATTAGGACGCGCCAAAAGCAATATATTACTGCTCAATGTTTCAAGCTTATCGTGGTCGAGCACGGTGTTGATAGCCAAGGGCATCAGCGTGCGACGTGCATCGGCATCAGCCACATAGAGAGCGGCATTTTTTTGTACCAATGCCATTGCATTTTTGGTTTGATGGTCTTCTGCCACATTGGGCGAAGGCACTAACACCACAGGTTTGCCTAACAAGCAAAACTCCGAAATGCTACCTGCACCAGCACGCGAAATCACGAGGTCGGCTGCGGCATAAGCCTGTTTCATATCGCTGATAAAGTCCATTACCTTGAGGTTGTCAGGACATCCACGGCGGTCAAGTTCGGCTTTAATCTCGGCACTATAATACTTACCCGTTTGCCAGATAAACTGTATGCGACTTTGCTGTTTAAGCAAGGGCAGATTGCCCAATATGCTCTCATTAAGTGTGCGTGCACCGAGCGATCCGCCTATTATCAAGATGGTTTGTTTGCCTGGCACTAAGCCAAAGCTACGCACTGCATCTACTTTCGACACATTGTTATCGAGCAAGTTCTGACGAACAGGATTGCCCGTAAAGAGTATTTTATCGGCGGGGAAAAAGCGGCTCATGCCATCGTATGCCACACAAATCTTACGTGCTTTTTTGGCTAAGATTTTGTTTGTTACGCCGGCATAAGAGTTTTGTTCTTGCAGCAAAGTGGGTATACCCATGCTCTCGGCCACGTTGAGTGTAGGACCACTAGCGTATCCGCCCACGCCCACAGCCACTTGCGGACGAAATTCGCGCACGATTTTACGAGCCAATGCGCGACTTTTCATTATTTTGAAGAGTACGGGAATGTTTTTCAGCAAATTCTTACGATTAAAGCCTGCAATAGGTAGTCCTTTGATAGGATAGCCTGCTGCTGGCACTCGCTGCATCTCCATTCTGCCCTCGGCACCAACAAAAAGTATCTGTGCATCAGGGCGTTTTATGCGTATTTCGTTAGCTATTGAAACGGCGGGAAAGATGTGTCCTCCCGTACCGCCACCGCTAATTATAACTCTGAGTTCGTCGTTCATAGAATTGACACTATATAGTACATTTGCAAAATTAGCAATTATTTTTCGTCTTCTTACTAATTGTGTTAATGTTTTTTAGAAAAAAACAACCTCTTGCACAATTGCATGCAAGAGGTTGTTTATTAGCCTATGATTTGAGATAGTTCTGCCACGCTGTTTACCACGTGGTAATAATCGGAGGGAGAGCCACTTATAAGTCCTTGGTCAAAGAGTTGGTTTAAGGCTTTAAGCATACCATCCCAGCAGCCGTTTACATTGTAAAACACCACGGGTTGATGCCTTATGCCAATACACGTGTTGGCCAAAACGGTAAACACCTCGTCAAGGGTACCTATGCCACCAGGCAGTGCCACAAGCACATCCGATTCGCGGTTCATCATGGCTTTGCGGTCGGTAAGGTCGGCGCAACGAAAGGTTACGTCAATGCAATCGCTCACAAGCGAACGTTGCACAAGCACATCGGGCACCATGCCATAGATACGCCCGCCGCTTTGCCTTACGCTTTGCGCCAAGGTTTCCATAAGTCCCTTGCGTGCGCCTCCATAAACAAGTGTATAGCCATTTTTTCCTATATACTCGCCCACTTGTTGCGCTGCTTCTTGGTAGGCCTGTGGTAAGTTATCTTTTGAAGATAAGAATACGCCTATCTTTTTCATTACCAACGTTTTATTTTGTGCTTATTTCACTGCAATACACTCTATCTCAATACGAGAGTTCTTGGGTAGAGTTTTCACAGCCACAGCCGAACGTGCGGGGAATGGTGCTTCAAAGAAGGTGGCATACACCTCGTTCATCTCGGCAAAGTCGTTGATATCAGCCAAGAACACACTGATTTTTACAATGTTGTTCATGGTCATACCAGCTTGTTCGAGTATGTGTTTGATGTTTGTGAGCGACTGTGCTGTTAGTTCTTTAATGCCTCCTTCGGCATATTGTCCTGTGGCAGGATCTATAGGCAGTTGGCCTGATACGTACACTGTTCCATTCACTTCAATAGCTTGGCTATAAGGACCTATGGCCGCAGGAGCCTGTGTGGTTGCAAGAGCTTTTTTCATAGCGTTGTTGTTTTTATGTTTGGTTTGTTTTTATGTAAAATTTCGTTGATTATTGTATTTAGCACTATTGTTTTTTTCGGAATAGTTTATGGTTGTAAAATAAGTAATATAGCCAGCCAATGGCTCACCGAACCAAGGAGTACAAAAATGTGCCATACGCCATGATAATAAGGGCGTTCGTCGTGCGCAAAGAAGTAGGTGCCCGAGGTGTAAAACACACCTTCAGCCAATAGACTGAGCAAGGCTGCATGCGATATGTTTTGACACACTGGTTGGGCTATAAACACAAAGGTCCACCCCATCACCAAGTAGATGAGTAGCGACAGCCGGGGCCAGCGTCCCATAGCGGTAATTTTATACACCATGCCGCCGAGTGCCACACCCCATAACACCCCAAACGTAGTCCAGCCCAATGCACCCCCTACCACCCCAATGCAGATGGGAGTGTAAGATGCTGCAATCATTACGTAAATGCTAATGTGGTCGAGCACACGCAGCGTACGTTTGGTGCGCCCCGGCATCCACCAATGATAGAGTGTGCTTGCTGCATACATCAGTAGCATTCCGCATGTAAAAAAGGTTACACCAAAAGCATTTTTCCAATTGCTTTCGTAACCCAACTTTAGGATAATCCATGCTGCCGCAAACGTAAAAAGCACGCCAGCCAAGTGAGTGATGGTGTTGAACCGCTCCTCTGTGGTTCGTTTCTTAAGTGCATTCATTTTGCAAAAGTACAAATTACGCGCAAATACATTACTTAAATGAAAGAAAAAGCCACTTTTAGTTATCTCAACATGTAAGATTTTCCACCTTCATTTGGTAACTTTTATTGACATTTTGAATATTCGAAATAGAATTGAAATGTTAATATTTTTAACGTGCGTTATACCTTTTTATATCTTTTATGAGCAAAAAATACATCCATTCGTACTCATTTCTGAAAGGATACGCATCCTTAGGGTATAAGGATACGTGTTCTTAGGGTATAAGGATACGTATCCTTATAACTTTATAACGCGCTTGTAAACTTTTCGTAATCATTTTTTGCCACCATAAATAACATAATATATTGATTATCAATGCATTAAGCAAAAGCCTTCATTATTCGCTTAAAATGCGCCAAGAGAGTGTTTGGTGAAAAGCAAACGAATTATGAGCAACTTGGATGTTCAAAGTTCTACTTTTTCATTACTGTAGCAAGGACAGAAAACAAGTTAAGCCGTTTTTTTTTGTTACCTTTGTTCTTTCATTCAAAAACCCTTACCCTTTAGGGTAAAGACAACTCATTTTTCAGACAACACACATACTATGCTTGAAATAAAAAATCTCCATGCCTCTGTCGAAGGCAAAGAAATCTTGAGAGGGGTAAACCTCACTATTCGCGATGGCGAAGTTCATGTACTTATGGGCCCCAATGGATCGGGCAAAAGTACCCTTAGTAACGTGCTTGTAGGCAACCCCAAATACGAAGTAACCGAGGGCAGCATCACGTTCAACGGCAAAGACCTCTTGGCTCTTCCACCCGAAGACCGCGCCCACGAGGGCATCTTTATGTCGTTTCAAGCTCCTACCGAAATTCCTGGCGTTTCAATGACAAACTTTATGAGAGCTGCTCTCAACGCCAAGCGCAAATACTTTGGTCAAGAGCCTATTGGCGCTGGTGAATTTTTGAAGTTGCTTAAGGAAAAACGCAAACTCGTAGGACTCGACGCCCACTTTATGAGCCGTGGCGTAAACGAGGGCTTCTCTGGAGGCGAACGCAAACGCAACGAGATATTTCAGATGGCTGTGCTCGAACCAAAGTTTTCTATTCTCGACGAAACCGACTCTGGACTTGACGTGGATGCCTTGCGCATTGTGGCAGAAGGCTTTAATATGCTCAAAACAAAGGAAACAAGTGCTATGGTTATTACCCACTACCAACGCATGCTCGACTACCTAAAGCCCGACTTTGTTCACGTGTTGGTTAAGGGTCGCATTGTGAAAGAAGGCACCGCACAATTGGGTTACGAGATTGAAGAAAAAGGGTTCGACTGGATTGTTAATAGCATTGAAGAATAACAGCCATGAACAGCGAAAAACAATATATAGAACTTTATCGCCAACATCGCGACTTGGTAACTAACCATAGTTGCGAGGTGATGAATGCCCATCGCGAAGCTGCTGCCACCTTGCTCAGCGAGCAAGGACTACCTACGCACAAAACCGAGCGATACAAATATACCAACGCTGACAAAGCTTTTGCTCCTAACTATGGGCTGAACATGCAACGCATTGTCCCTAAGGTTGATGCTTACGAAACGTTTAAGTGTAATGTGCCCAATCTGAGCACATCATTGTTCTTTGTGGTAAACGACACTATTATGCCCGCACCCCAAAGTTCGTATGCTCTCTTGCCAGAGGGAGTAATGGTTTGCTCATTTGCCGAAGTGGTAAAGCAACATGCCGACCTACTTGAAAAGTACTACAATCAAGCTGCAGCACACGACCGCGATTTTCGCTCTGGTCACGATGGTGTAACCCTACTCAACACCATGTTAGCTCAAGACGGATTATTTATTTACATACCCAAAAATGTTGAGCTAAAAGCGCCCATACAGGTGGTTAATGTGGCTTCGGCTAACATCGACATGCTGAGCATTCGTCGTGTGATAGTAGTGGCCGATGAGGGCGCAAAAGGCGCAGTTCTCTTTTGCGATCACACCGAAGGCGAACATCAGCACCTCACTACACAGGTGATTGAAGCATACGCAGAAAAGGGAGCCAACCTAAGCATCTACAGCATTGAAGAGACCAACGAGCATACCACACGCTTCTCTACCCTATACGTAGAACAACAAGCTGATAGCCGACTGAGCTACGATGCCATTACGCTAACTTGCGGCACAAGTCGCAACCGCTTAGATGTGCGCTTACGAGGCGAAAACGCTGTAACCGAACTCTATGGTGCCGTGATTGCCGACAAAGAACAACACGTAGACAACAACATTATTGTTGAACACCTTTCGCCTCATTGCACCAGCGATATGCTCTACAAATATGTGCTCAACGATAGCAGTGTAGGCGCTTTTGCAGGCAAAGTCTATGTGGCAGAAGGGGCACAAAAAACAGCATCGCAACAAACCAATGCCAATATCTGCGTGGCTCCAACTGCCCATGCTTATAGCCAACCGATGCTTGAAATTTATGCCGACGATGTGAAGTGTAACCATGGATCGTCTATCGGTAAACTTGACGAGAGCGCTCTCTTCTACATGCGTCAGCGCGGTATTCCTGAGGCCGAAGCACGTCTTTTGCTGCAACATGCATTTATTAACGATGTGTTGCGACACGTAGACATTGAGCATCTGCACAACCGTTTGTCTAACCTCGTTGAAATGCGTTTCAGAGGCGAACTCGGACAGCAATGCAAAGGCTGCAAAGGCTGCGCTAAGTAGTTTTAAGTAGGCTTTAGTGGCACAAATTTAGCTCTGGGCCATATACTTTTATCTTTAATATGCTTTTATTATCATGTACGACATACAACTTGTACGTAATGACTTTCCGATACTAAGCCGCGAGGTGTATAAGCGTCCGCTTGTATACCTTGACAACGCTGCCACCACACAGAAACCACGATGCGTGGTAGAGGCTATAACCAACGAATATTACTCTGTAAACGCAAACGTTCACCGCGGCGTTCATTACCTATCGCAGCAAGCTACCGACCTTCATGAGGCTGCACGCGAGCGCGTAAGGCAGTTTATTAATGCACGCTCAACCAGCGAAATTGTGTTTACTCGTGGCACAACCGAGAGCCTCAACCTTGTAGCATCGTCGTATGGCGAAGCTTTTTTGAAAGAGGGCGACGAGGTGATTGTTTCGGTTATGGAACACCATAGCGACATTGTGCCCTGGCAACTCTTGCGCGAACGCAAGGGCATTGTGATAAAGGTTATTCCTATGACCGACGAGGGCGAGCTTGACCTTGAGGCATACGAACAATTGTTTTCTGCCCGTACAAAATTGGTGTGCGTGGCAGAGGTGAGCAACGTGCTTGGTACCATTAACCCCGTGAAGCGCATGGCTGAAATTGCTCACGCTCATGGCACACATATCCTTGTAGATGGGGCGCAGAGTGTGCCTCACTTCAGTGTTGATGTGCAAGACATTGACTGCGATTTCTTGGTGTTTAGCGGCCACAAAGTGTATGGTCCAACGGGGATTGGGGTGCTTTATGGCAAAGAAACTTTGCTCGACCAAATGCCACCCTATCAAGGCGGTGGTGAAATGATAGCCCGCGTTACGTTTGAACATACCACCTACGAGCGTTTGCCCTTTAAGTTTGAAGCTGGCACCCCCGATTACGTAGGTAGCCATGCCTTGGCTGTGGCACTCGACTATGTTACATCCCTTGGCATGGACAACATCGCTGCTCATGAACGTGAACTTACACAATATGCTATGCAGCAAATGATGCTCATACCCGATATGCACATCTACGGCACAGCCAAAGAGAAAGATGCCGTGATAGCCTTTAATGTAGGCAACATCCACCCACTCGACCTCGGCACCCTACTTGACCGTTTGGGCGTTGCTATCCGCACCGGACACCATTGTGCACAACCACTCATGCAGCGTTGTGGGGTTGAGGGCATGGCGCGTGCATCGTTTGCTCTATATAACACCAAGGAGGAGATTGATGCTCTGGTTAAAGGCATTGACCGCGTGAGAAAGATGTTTTAAAACCTAACGGAGTATACGCTAACTTTCAGCACTAAGAATGCGCTTCCTCGCGCATTCTTAGTGTTTTTAAAACCATTTTACAACTATGATTATCACAACCACACCTTCTATTGAAGGACATCCAATCAAGGAATATATTGGCATCGTTTCGGCAGAAGCAATCATTGGTGCCAACTGCATACGCGATATGTTTGCAAGCATTCGCGACGTTTTTGGTGGGCGTTCTGGCTCATACGAAGAGGTTATGCTTGAGGGTAAAGAAAATGCTATTGACGAATTGCAACAAAGGGCTGAAGCATGGGGAGCTAATGCCATTGTAGGGGTTCACCTAAGCTATGAAGCTGTGGGACAAGGTAATTCTATGTTTATGGTAGTGGCTGTTGGAACAGCTGTTATTATCTAAAAAAATATGAACAATGCTGCAATCTGTTTTTAACAATCAAGGGTTCATTGAGGCTGGATGTGACGAGGCGGGACGTGGTTGCCTGGCTGGTAGCGTGTTTGCTGCAGCCGTGATATTTGCTCCCGACTACCACAACGAAGAGCTTAACGACTCCAAACAACTTACGGCTAAACGCCGCTATGCTTTGCGTTCTATCATTGAGCGCGACGCATTGGCATGGGCTGTTGGAGTGGTTACACCGCAAGAGATTGACGAGATTAACATACTTAATGCTTCTATCCGTGCCATGCATCGTGCTTTAGAGAAGTTGCAGCTAAAGCCCGAGTTTATCATCGTTGATGGCAACCGTTTTAAGCCTTACAAGTGTGTGCCATACGAAACTATCGTTAAGGGCGATGGCAAGTACTTGTCGATTGCTGCGGCCTCTATCTTAGCCAAAACCTACCGCGATGACTATATGCTCGAACTGCACAAACAATATCCCTACTATGGTTGGGACCACAATGCGGGGTATCCTACTAAGGAACATCAGCAAGGCATTGCCGAACACGGACTAACGCCCTATCATCGCCGTTCGTTTGCCGGACTGGGCAATAAATACCCTTTGTTTGAGGGACTTGAATAAGCCTATAAACAGAAATTAAAAAGAATAGCATTCACTCTTAAAACATGAGTGAATGCTATTCTTTTTTATGGAATAGTTTAATATCCAAATTGTTTAGCTACATCGCATAGCTCGTTGTACCATTCTGTTCCGAAACGGCGAATAAGCGGGTCTTTGAGAAACTGATATATGCGTAGATTAAGTTCCTTGCCTTTCTTTACAGCTGCCTTGCATACATCCCAACGATGGTACTGCAATCCGCTTGTGCCATTGCGAAAACGCTTTTCGCGTATGGGATAAAGAGCACACGAAATAGGTTTGCACCACGTGGTTTTGCCCTCTCTAAAGAGTTTATCGGTGGCACAATAGCAACAACTATCGTTGCCATAACACGTAAACACACAATCCTTGCCATTGACAATACTCGTTACAAGGTCGCCCTCGCAGTCGGTATAGGCCACTCCTTGATGGTCGATAGTGGCTTGTGCTTTAGCACTGAGTAAGGACCATACATCGTCGAGAACCTCCTCAAGGTGGCCTACCTCGTCGATGGTTAGTGGGGCACCACTATCACCCTCTACGCAACACTGCCCCTTGCAGACATCAAGGTCGCAGCAAAAGCATTCGGTTATAATATCCGACGAGAGTAGCACCTCGCCAACTTGTAATATGGGTGGTATTCTTTCCATTTAAATCGTTTTTTTTCTGTAGTTGTTTGTAGGGCTTTAGGGCTTACCAACTGATGGGAGTTTGGCCATGTGCTATCAAGTATTCGTTGCACTTTGTGAAATGATGATTGCCAAAAAAACCATGATAAGCTGACAAAGGTGAGGGGTGTGCCGAACAAAGCACAAGGTGGCGCGTGCGGTCTATTACTTGTCCTTTTTTCTGTGCATAACTGCCCCACAGAATAAACACTAAATGATTACACTCGTCGCTCAAGCGCTTAATAACTGCATCGGTAAACTGCTCCCACCCATGTCCAGCATGCGATGCGGCTTGATGTTCGCGCACCGTAAGCGTGGCATTGAGCAACAACACGCCTTGTTCGGCCCAACGACGCAAAGATCCTGACTGCGGTATGGGGCGCCCCGTGTCTTCATGTATTTCCTTAAATATGTTTACCAACGATGGCGGTATGCGTACACCATCTTTCACAGAAAAGCATAGTCCCTCGGCTTGTCCTGGACCATGATAAGGGTCTTGCCCTATAATTACCACCTTTACCTTATCGAACGGACAAAGGTTAAAGGCATTGAATATTTCCTTGCCTGGGGGATAGCATGTGGTGTGGGCATATTCTTGATGAACAAACTGGGTGAGTTGTTCAAAATAGGGTGCATCAAACTCTTGCTGCAACTCGCTTGCCCACGATGGATGTATTTTTACTTTCATGAGAACAAAATTAGCACTTTCTGCAAAGATAGCTTACTTGCACAAAAACATTTGTGGAGCAGAAACATAAAAAAGGCGTGATAAACACCATAAATACGCGAGTTCGGGATAAGATCTT